>JALWML010000201.1 GCA_027083915.1 Lysobacterales bacterium
ACCAAAGAACTGCAAGTACAAAAACAAATAGTAGAAACACTGCTTACCAAAAAAAATGAACTATTTGCCAATGTCTCTCATGAATTTCGCACACCTTTAACCTTAATACTTGGTCCCATTAATAAATTACTTAATTCTCGCCTTCCACATTCAGATATAAATGCTCTTAGAATGGTCAATATAAATGCTAACCGTTTATTAACCATGATAGAGCAATTGTTGCAAATTGCCAAAATATCAGATTTCGATAAAATACAATTTCAAAGCGTTAACACAAAAAAACATGTGAGTGAAATAGTTGCATCTTTTGCTGATAGTGCTAACGATAAAAAAATCTACCTCAAACTCAAAAATAATGACAACGCCCGTATAAAGGTAAGCAAAGATGCACTCGATATTATTTTGAGTAATTTGTTGTCAAATGCTATCAAGTACACCCCAAGAGGTGGTTCTATAGAGATTAATGCAACTATCATAAATAATCAATTCAAGTTGAAAGTTAAAGATACAGGCTGTGGCTTAGATGAGATACAACAAAAAGAAATTTTTAATCGTTTTAAACGCTTGGATTTGCACCAAAATATCGAAGGTGTAGGTATAGGTCTAAGTGTCGTTGAAGAGTTGATAAAAGTTAATAATGCAACCATTAAAATCACCAGCAAATTGGGTGCAGGAAGTACATTTGAAGTCACTTTTAATTGCAGTGAAGAAGAGGTAACTGAAATTGAAAATAATATAAGCCTCATCACAAAACAACTTAGTGCCGATTCAAAACAGACACCAGAAGTTGCAAAATCAGTAAAAGCCATTGGAAATAAGAGCAAAGAAACCATACTAATCATAGAAGACAATCATGATATGCGAACTCATATTGCTGATTCACTCAAACAACATTATTATTGTTTGCTTGCCGATGGTGGCAGGAAAGGAATAGCACTTGCCATCAAGTATATTCCTGATATTATAATTTGTGACGTGATGATGCCAGAAATGGATGGTTTTCATGTTTCGCGTATTTTACGTTCTGATGAAAGAACATCACACATTCCTTTGATGTTATTAACAGCTCTTGATGATAGAGAAAGCAGAATTAGAGGTTGGCGTGAACATGTTGATGTGTATTTAACAAAACCATTTGATGTGCAAGAACTTTTATTGCAATTAGAAAACATCTTAGTTATCCGTAACATACTGAAAAGAAAAGCTGGAAAAACATTACATGAAAAAGGGAGCTCAAATCAAATAGACTTACCTCTTAAAGATAAACAATTTGTAGACAAGCTCAATAAGTTAATCATTAACAAATATAAAAATCCAAATTATCTTCGCCCTCAAATGGCAAGTGATATGGCTGTTAGCGAAAGGCAATTACAACGAAAATTGAAAGCATTAATTGATATTAACCCGATGGATTTATTACGAGAATACCGACTTAAACAGTCAGCTATTATGCTTAAAGATGGCTATCAAGTTGGTATAACATCGGACGAGTGTGGCTTTAATTCTGTCACTTACTTTTCGCAATGTTTTAAAGCAAACTATGGAATGTCGCCTAAAGCTTACCAAATAACATGCAAGAAAAACCATAAATAAGGCTTTAATACAAGTTTACAATTTCTTTTCTAAAAGTTTTAAAACTAATGTATAATAAATAGGCTTTAAAGGCGGGTGTCTTTAAAAACAATTATTCCATAATAAGGAGAAAAATATGAGTATCGCAAGAATTACAGAAATTACAGCCTCATCAGGCAAGAGCTTTGAAGATGCTGTTGAAAAAGGCATAGCACGTGCTGCAGAAACCATTCAAGGCATAACAGGTGCTTGGGTTGAGTCACAAAAAGTTACGGTAAAAGATGGTAATATCGATCAATACCGTGTCAACATGAAAGTAACCTTCATCTTAAAATAGGAGTTAAAAATGAGTGTAGCAAGAATTACTGAGGTATCAGCCTCTTCATCAAAAAGTTTTGAAAAAGCCGTTAAAAATGGTATCAAACGTGCAACTGAAACATTAAGCAACGTCACAGGTGCTTGGGTTGAGAGCCAAAAAGTTACCGTTAAAGATGGTAAAATAGATCAATACCGCGTTATTATTAAAGTAACTTTTGTGTTAAAATAACAATAAGCAAAATTATCTTTCAAAAAGGCAAACCTCATGGTTTGCTTTTTTTTTGGTCATTAATAAAAGCAACTACTGAATCTATTGCCTTTTATAAAAGATGAATGTACCATTTACCTATGAATGATGAAAACACAAAAGACCACGCAAATGTCAAAACCATCCCTCCACTTATACCGCTAACTTTTATTGCGGTTTCTTGGCTAGTTAATCGTTTTATTTATCCTCTATCAATTCCAGTTCCTACAAATATCCAAACGGTCATTGCTTATGTGTTAATTGTTGTGTCTAGTATCTTGTTTGGTTTTAGTTTATATTTTTTCTTTAAGACTAGGCAAAACCCCGAACCACATACACCAACTAATGCACTCTATACAGGTGGGATTTTTAAGATAACACGCAATCCTATTTATTTAGGGTTTTTAGTGGCGCAAGTGGTGGTGGCAATTAAGCTGAATAATTTATATGTGATTCTGACCTTGCCTTTTGTGTTTTGGTTATTAAACAAGTGGGTAATTGACCCTGAAGAAGTGTATTTGCAAAAGCTTTTTGGGCAAGAATATTTGGATTATAAAAACAAAGTGAGAAGGTGGTTATAAATGAGTGCAACTAATGTTAAAAAAAGTGAAATAGAACACTTTAATTCGCAAGCCTCTTTTTGGTGGGATGAACAAGGTCCGTTTAAAACCTTGCATCACATTAATCCTATTCGCACCCAATATGTAAAAAAATTTATTGATTTAAACGGTAAATCGCTTGTTGATGTTGGTTGTGGTGGCGGTGTTTTTTCCGAAGCCATGGCTGCAAGCGGTGCACAAGTCACCGCTATAGATTTGGCAGATGAATCTTTAGAAGTGGCAAAACTTCACCTTTATGAAAGTGGTCATAAAATTGATTACCAAAATATTAGTGTTGAAGACTATGCCAAGCAACATGAAAATAGTGCGGATGTCATTGTTTGTATGGAGATGCTTGAACACGTCCCAGACCCACAATCTATTGTGAATGCTTGTGAGAAAATATTAAAACCTGGGGGTTGGTTGTTTTTATCCACCATTAACCGTTCAGCCAAAGCCATGATGTTGGGGATTTTTGTTGCTGAACATGTGATGGGATTAGTGCCAAAAGGCACCCACCATTTTGATCAGTTTATAAAACCTTCAGAACTAGCTGCAGGCATTGAAAAATCAGGGCTTGAAGTCAAAGACATCTGTGGCATGAAATACAATCCAATTTCTACTAAAGCGTGGCTTGAGGCACACGATGTTTCCATCAATTACCTTGTTGCTGCTCGCAAGCCATAATTATGAAAGGGTTCTTATTTGACTTGGATGGTACATTGGTAGACACCGCCATTGATATGTTGAAAGCCTTAAAGTTGCTTGCTAAAGAACACCACATAGACATTGAACCCAATCATGCAGAATACAAAGAGCTCATTACCCATGGCTCACGAGCCATTGTAGAATCTATCTTTGGTAAAACAGACCAACAAACATTTTTAAAACTACAGCAAAGATACCTCACTATTTACCAAGAAATTTTAACCCAAGGGTCGTGTTTATTTGCTGGAGTTGAGGATTTTATCCAAATTTTGGATAGACAAGAAATTCCTTGGGGGATCGTTACCAACAAACCTCACTATTTAGCTCTACCATTAGTTGAATCACTTAAACCTCTAGAAAATTGTGGTGTCCTTATCGGTGGTGACAGTACCGAATTTTCAAAACCTCACCCACAACCTATTAATAAGGCAATTAAAAATCTTGGAATTAACCCTAAAAAAAGTTGGTATATCGGCGATGCCTTGTCAGATGTAACCGCAGGCAATGCCGCACATATGCAAACAGCTATAGCATTGTGGGGATATATTGGTGCGAATGACACTCCCGAAAAATGGCAAGCTAAAAAAACTTTAACTAAACCAAGCGAACTGTTAAAACTATGAGGATTTTACTGGCTTTCCTCTTTTCCTCGGTTGTCTATGCACACCCGCACCACCATTCGATAGCAGTTTTTGATTACAACAGTGAGAGCAAACAATTAGAGTTAAGCTTGAAAATATTAACTGAAGATTTTGAGAAAATTAATACTGACAACAAAGCCTATCTCTATTTACAAAAACAATTGAACCTTGAGGTAAACTCAAAGGCATTAACGGCTGTTTTTCAGGGCAGAGAAGAAGACCACGAATTCATGTGGTTTTATTACACTTATAATGTCGAATTATCACCAGCAAACAACAGTATTAATGTAACAAACACTATTTTAAAAAACACCAATAAAAATCAATTTAATACAGTTAAAATTACGCTTTTTAAAAAGACCCAAGCACATAATTTTTTATTTGATGAGGACCAATATACTTTCATATTCAAATAAGTTTTGTAAAATTTTCTTTAAACAATTCCACCTTGTAAACCACCTGTGTGTAATATCACAACTTCGCTCCCTGCTGGAATCAACCCTTTTTCAATTAAATCATAAGTGGCAAAAAACGACTTGACATTGTAAATTTTTTCTAAGGGAATTTTTGTTTTTTTACTAAATTGTTGACCAAAAGAGACGTACTTATCTTCTAACTTAGCATAACCTCCTGCATGGTAGTCAAAATACAATTGCCAGCTAACTTGAGAATGGTTTTGAGATAAGTTCTCAATATCATTAACTAAAAACTCAGCACCTTTTAATACCGGAATCCCGATGATTTTAGTATTCCAACCCTGTTTGTAAACACCATCAATTAAACCGGCACAAGTACCACCGGTTCCACATGCTGTGATGATGTGTGTTGGGGGCTCTATTTGCTTTGCCAGTTCATCAATAATTTCAGCTACACCAAGTAATGCTAGCGCATTGCTTCCTCCTTCAGGAATCACCATAAAATTTTTATAACGTGACAAGTGCTGTTTGACAACATCTGATTTTTGTTTTAATCGGTATTCTTGGCGAGATAAAAACACTAATTTCATTCCAGTACCATGTGCTTGATGTAGGCAGTGGCTCCATTTTTCTGGAGTGGATTGAAGTTCTTCACCCCTAATGAAGCCAATAATGTTTATATTTGCAATTTTAGCTGCCTGTGCTGCGGCAACAATGTGGTTGGAGTAAGCTCCACCAAAAGTAGCAAAGTGACCAATGTTATTTTGTAATGCATAAATTATATTGTATTTAAGTTTTCTTAATTTATTGCCCTGTATTATCGGGTGATTTAAATCATCTCGTTTACATGAGATTTTAACATTCTTAAATACTTGGATTGTTTGGCATGGAGTTTTTTCTGAATCAAAAATATCACTGTTTTGTTGTAAGTTTATTTTTATTGTCATTCTGCGGCATTATTTAGTTAATCCCATGATTTAATTTAACAAAATATTACATTGTTTTCTTTAAATTCTAGGACTTTAATTGATATATGCATGTACTTTACATTATTATGGTAAATGGGTG
>JALWML010000202.1 GCA_027083915.1 Lysobacterales bacterium
CTCGAATCCACTCTCACAAGCCGTGGCAAAATTGCAGAGTTAGGTAATTTTGTGGTTAAAAATCGCAGCGATATTAAATACGTTATTCCTGTTTTGGGCAAGTTTATCAAAACCTTAAACGTCGATTGGGTTATTTATACCTTAACACGCCCGATTAAAACATATTTTCATAAATTAGGCATAGAACTTAATCACATTGTCGATGCCGATATTTCTAAAGTAAATGGTGCTGCCGAAGATTGGGGGCGTTATTACAATTTCAAACCTGCAGTTTATTACTCAAGCGTTAATGCTAATTTAAACTCATGACTGTACAAAATTTATTTAAACCACAATCGCGTGTGGCAATACAATTAGACAATAGCCCTTTGTGGCTAAAACTCGACAAGATATTAACCAACAACAATGCGGTTATTATTCCAATCCCGCATTTTTTTACCCCACAACAAATCGGTCACATAATTATGGTAGCAGGTATTGATACGGTTATCTGTCATAGTCATGCACAAGATTTTTGGCTAGAACTTGGTTTTGATTTTGCCTCACTGCTGAGTAAACAAACGGTTATTCTCGAAAAAAACATAAGCCAATACCCATTAATACCAGCTCAAACCCATAAAATAACCTTCACATCAGGCACAACAAGCGAACCCAAAGGAGTTTGTTTGAGTTTAAAACACCTCGAAAGAGTTGGGCAATCTTTAGCCGAAGTGACAAAACAATTTGATGTCAAAAAACACCTCTGCCTTCTGCCATTAAGCGTATTGCTTGAAAACATGGCAGCAGTTTATGCAGCAAAATATACCGACATTGAAGTCATCACCCCATCACTTGCCGAGGTAGGTTTAGCTGGTTCAAGTTCATTGGATGTGATGAAAATGGTCAAAACCTTACAAAAATACCAACCCGACAGCATTATCCTGATGCCACAAATGCTCAAAGCATTGGTTTATGTCTGTGAAAATCACGATGTGCAATTGCCTTTTTTGAAATTTATGGCTGTTGGTGGAGCGGTGTGTTCAAAAGGTTTATTGTCTAAAGCTCGAAAACTCAACTTACCTGTTTATGAAGGCTATGGCATCAGCGAATGCGGTTCGGTCATCAGCCTAAATACTTCAGAAAAAACCGATGGTAGCGTTGGTCACGTGTTACCACACCAGCAAATCACCTTGGCAAATGATGGTGAAATTATTGCCAAAGGTCAGCTGTTTTTAGGTTATTTAGGTCAAGAAGAAAACCAACAAGACAGCTACGCAACCGGTGATATTGGTCGCTTTGATGAAGACAACAATTTGTACATCATCGGTCGTAAGAAAAACATTATTATCAACTCTTTTGGTCGAAACATATCACCTGAATGGATTGAAGCAGAGTTATTGGCATTAGATGCTGTCATGCAAGTTGCAATTTACGGTGACGCACAGCCTTTTCTTAGTGCAATTTGCATCAGTCGCATAGAAAAAGAAAAAGTCTATCATGCCATTGATAAAGTCAACAAAACCTTGCCCGATTATGCTCAAGTTAAAGAAGTTATTATGGCAAGCGAGGCTTTTTCAACCCAAAATGGCATGTTAACAGCATCAGGCAAAACAAAACCCCAAACAATTTTTAACCATTACAAAGAACACTTAGAGAAGGTTTATGCAAATTCATAAAAAACAACAAACAACACAATTTGAAAAACTGTGCCAAGAAACACAAAAAGAACAACAAAATTTGCTTTCAATCCCCATCATTGGGCAAGCCTTGCAAGGAAAAATCTCTTTAGAAAATTATATTGAGTTTTTAACCCAAGCTTACCATCACGTCAAACATACCGTACCATTAATGATGTTAACAGGCTCTAAAATCAAGCAAAAAGATGAATGGCTACGCCTGCTAATGGCAGAATATATCGAAGAAGAACTAGGGCATGAACATTGGATTTTAAATGACATTGCCGCTTGCGGTGGTGATAAAGAATTGGTCGCACAATCAGAACCAGCCTTTGCCACAGAAATGATGGTTGCTTACGCCTACGATTCAGTCAACCGCATCGACCCATTGTGTTTTTTAGGCATGGTGCATGTGCTCGAAGGCACTAGCGTTCAGCTAGCAACCAATGCAGCCAACAAAATTAAAGAGTCGTTGAATTTACCGCAAAAGGCTTTTAGTTACCTGATTTCGCACGGTGATTTAGATATAGATCATCAAAAGTTTTTTGAAGATTTAATCAACCGTCTTAATGACGCACAGATGGCTATCGTTATTAAATCTTGCAAGAGATTTTATCAACTTTATGGCAATATTTTTAGAGGTCTTACTGCATGAGCATAGACTGGAAACAACAAACCGTTATCATCACTGGTGCGTATGGAGGTTTAGGGAAGGAATTATGTTACTCCCTCGATAAACTTGGAGCAAACCTCATCATTACGGGTAGAGATAATGATAAATTACAACAGTTAAAGACAAATCTCTCCAACTGTACTATTCTAACTGGCGATGTTAATTCAGAGGAGTTTATCTCTGAGTTATTGGCTCTTACAATAACTCAAAAATCCAAGGGTCATATTCTTATCAACAATGCTGGAATCAATTCGGCCGCTTTCTTAACAGAGCAATCAAGTGATGAAATCAAAGCCCAATTGGATGTAAATTTACTGGCTCCAATTATGCTTTCCAAGGTTTTGCTGCCGTGGTTAAAATCTGCTAAAGTAGGCAGAATTATCAATATTGGCTCAACATTTGGTGCTATTGGTTATCCTGGCTTTAGTTTATACAGTGCTAGCAAATTTGGATTACGTGGCTTTTCTCAAGCCTTAAATCGAGAATTGAGCGATACTTCTGTTTCGGTACAATATTTGGCACCTCGTGCGATAGCAACCAGCATTAACTCCGATAAAGTTAATGAACTTAATGCAAAATTAAAAAATTCGGTAGATAAACCCGAAGACATCGTGCCACAAATTATTAAAGCTATTGAAAAAAACAAAAGTGAAAAATTCTTTGGTTTTCCTGAAAAACTCTTTGCCAAAATTAATGCTTTATTCCCAAGTGTGGTGAGCAAAGCCATCAAAAAAGAACACAAAACCATTAAACAAACATTATCAAAATAGGTGAAAACATGAAAACACAACTCCTAACATTATTATTAACAAGTTTCTTATCTCAAGCACAAATGACAGATGAGGTAAAAGCGATGCAAAGCAATTGGGCTCAGGTTAATTACAAAGTAGCTGATGATAACAAAGAAGATGCCTTTGAAAAACTGGCAAAAACAGCCACACAATACGTGGTGAATAACCCAAAAAACGCCCATGCCTTGGTGTGGGAAGGTATCATTTACTCAACCTATGCTGGCGTTGCTGGCACTTTTAGCGCAGGAAAACTCGCCAAACATGCTAAAAAATCTTTTGAACAAGCCATTAAAATAGATGGCAGCGTGTTAAATGGTTCAGCCTATACCTCCTTGGGTGTTTTATACTTCAAAGTCCCGGGTTGGCCATTAAGCTTTGGTAGTGATAAAAAGGCCGTTAAAAACCTCAAAAAAGGCTTAGAACTTAATCCTGATGGCATTGACTCCAATTATTTTTATGCCGATTACCTCGTTGAAGATGACGACTACAAACAAGCCAAAGAATATTTACTCAAAGCCCAAAAAGCTACCCCACGCCCAACACGCACTGTGGCTGACGAAGGCAGACAAGCTGAAATCAAACAATTACTTAAGAAAGTGAATGAAGAGTTAGCAGATTAATACAGTTATGGTTTATTATTGAACTTTAGCCAATAATCTTGTCAAAATATTCACTAATAAATCATAACAGCACATGTACCTAAACACTTTCGGTTTTGACGAACCGCCATTTTCGATAACGCCAGATCCAAAGTTTGTGTTTTTAAGTCAAAAACACCAGGAATCTTTGGCGCACCTTGTTTATGGGATTACGCGTGGTGGTGGTGCCGGTTTTGTGCAGTTAACGGGTGAGGTTGGCACAGGCAAAACTACCATCAGTCGTTTGTTATTGGAACAAATTCCTGAGAAAACCAATATTGCTTTGATTTTAAATCCTGTGATTACGCCTTTGGAGTTGATTCAAAACATTTGCAAAGAGTTAAAAGTTTCCATGCGTGGGATAAAAACTAAGCTCAATACTTTAGTGGATAAACTCAATGACTATTTATTGAAATCATGGGCAAATGGTGAAAACACGGTTGTTATTATTGATGAAGCACAGAATCTCCCACGTGATACACTCGAACAGCTTCGTTTGTTGACTAATCTTGAAACCGATAAACAAAAATTATTACAGATTGTCTTAATCGGACAACCTGAATTACGCGCGACTATGCGTCGTGATGATTTGCGCCAACTATCGCAACGTGTCACTGCACGCTACCATTTGATGCCGCTTGATGCACAGGAAACTTATGAATACCTGCAACATCGTATTGCAGTTGCTGGTGGTGATAAAGAAATTGTTAATCAATCTGTTGCCAGTAAAATTTACAAATTAACCGGTGGTATCCCGCGTTTAATTAATATTTTAACTGACCGCGCTTTGTTGGCGGCTTATTCTGATAATTCATCCACTCTCAAGACTAAACACATTGCTATTGCTGCCAAAGAAGTTTTACCCGAAAGCCATAAAAAATCATCGGGCAACTTAATAAAGATTTCATTGACACTTTTAACCTTATTAATACTGGCATTTTTAGCTTACGAATATTCAAAAACATTTTCTCAAGATTTCCCTGAGACAAACAAAATAGAAAAACCTCAAATTCCAGAAGTTACCAATACCGTCAAACTGCCAAGCAACGAAATTGCATGGAATAAGTATTTTAAAATCTGGGATGCCAAAACCGATAAAAACTGGCGAAAGGCTTCTTGTCCATCAAGTAGTGATTCAGGTATGGCTTGTGTGAGACGACAAGGTAATTTAAAACAAATAATAAAACTTAACCACCCTGTTATTGTACAATTAGAAAATGAATCCTTAGCTTTGTTAATTTCGACTAAGGAAAACCAACTAGGCATACTTAATCAAAATAATGAAATTTCATGGGTTTCTAAAGCGTGGTTAGATAAGCAATGGCTAGGCACCTATTTCATTATTTGGCCCATGCCAGCTCAATTATTGCTTGAACCACGTGCAAAAGACTTGTCTAATTGGGCATTAGAGATGGCAAATACGATAGCAAATGATAAGATAAGTGTTTCACAATTAAGGGTCTGGATTAAAAACTTCCAAAAAGAAAATGGCTTGCTTGCAGATGGTATAATCGGCAAAGAAACACAAATGGCGCTGGCTTTAGCGGCGTATAACGGACCAACATTAATAAATTAAAAAAGACTATGTCAACAATACTCGATTCATTAAAAAAATCATCTGACCAGCGCAATAACTCTGATAAGGGTTCATTAGATAGATTTAACTTCGGCAATGGTAAAGAGTCCTCTTCCTCTTTTTCTAAGATTATCATTGTATTATTTATCGCCTTACTACTTGCAGGTTCTTTCTGGGTTTACCAAAATTATTTTGCCACAGATGAAATTCAATCAGTTGTTGAA
>JALWML010000203.1 GCA_027083915.1 Lysobacterales bacterium
GAAAAAATATCTATTATTAATGTGTGTCGTGTTTGTTTTCGAGGGTTTCGCAGATTTTTATATGGAAGCCAATCAACTATCGAAAGAAGAATTTGAGTTGATAAAGAAGCTGGGTGAAAATTTAGGTATTAGTCCCAAAAATGAAGTTGTACAAATTATCTCTTGGCATAATGGAAAATTATTTGATGATGACTATAATAAATATGCAGATATTGCTTATTCTGTTCATCGACTAGGATTAAACTTCAAATCTCAATTTTATTTGAATTGTAGAACCATGAAAAACTTGCCTTGGCAATGTAAAAAGCATGAACATACCACTATAAGTTTAAATACGAATGATAAGAAAGATATTGAAATCCAAATGAGTAAAGGACAAACTGTTGATGAGTTTTTAGCTCTTTCGGTTTATGCTAGGGAGCAAAAGCCCGTGCAATGGGATGCAAAAATGGTAACTATCGAATCAAAAGAGGATAATCTGTTTGATGTGTCATATAAAAAAATTGGTGAAGATTGCTTCTATCACTAGAGTATAAAACAATTTAATACCAATGGTGTTATTAGTTATCAAGTGGATGTCAGTGATTTCGCGACTTTTATGAATTGCGAACCAGATATATATGGTTATGAGGCTTTATATGATGAGTATATAATTTACCAAAAGCCAAACAATAAATAAATTGTGAAATTTGTTATTGTCACTTAAAATATAAACTTATCAGAACTACTGGTCAAAAGGCATTTATCATGACATTCAAACCCCAAATCAAAATCCCTGCTACTTATATGCGAGGTGGTACTTCTAAAGGCGTCTTTTTTAAGTTAGATGACTTGCCAGAACAAGCTCAAATTGCTGGTGAGTATAGAGATAAGTTATTGTTGCGAATAATTGGTTCGCCTGACCCTTATGGCAAACAAACCGATGGCATGGGTGGAGCAACCTCCAGCACTTCAAAAACAGTTATCTTATCAAAAAGCACGCAAACCGATCACGATGTAGATTATTTATTCGGGCAAGTGGCAATTGATCGACCTTTTGTTGATTGGAGTGGTAATTGTGGCAATTTAACCGCGGCAGTTGGTTCATTTGCTATTACTTCGGGCATTGTTGATGCCAATAAAATACCTGACAATGGTATCTGTGTGGTGAAAATTTGGCAGGCTAATATCAAAAAAACCATTATCGCACATGTTCCAATCACAAATGGGCAAGTACAAGAAACAGGGGATTTTGAACTTGATGGGGTAACTTTTCCTGCTGCTGAAGTGAAAATTGAGTTTGTCGAGCCTACCGCTGATAAACTATTTCCAACTGACAATATTGTTGATGACCTAGAAGTTCCGGGAGTTGGAATATTTAAAGTAACATTAATTAATGCTGGCATTCCAACTATTTTTTTAAATGCCCAAGACCTAAATTATAGGGGCTCAGAGCTGCAAGGCGATATCAATAGTGATGAAAAAGCCTTAGCCATGTTTGAAATCATACGTGCCTATGGCGCGGTTAAAATGGGTTTGATTGATAACATCGAACAAGCCAAAAGTAGACAACACACACCTAAAGTAGCCTTTGTTGCACCAGCAAGTAGTTATGTTTCATCAAGTGGTAAAGCAATAAAAGTCTCAGATATTGACCTCAATGTTCGTGCCTTATCTATGGGCTTATTACACCATGCTATGATGGGAACGGCCGCCGTTGCCATTGCTACAGCATCAGCCATCCCTGGTACGTTAGTGAACCTAGCGGCAGGCGGGAAAGAACGTAACTTTGTTACCTTTGGTCACCCTTCAGGTACATTAAAAGTGGGTGCAGAAGTGGTTCAAGTAAATGGACAATGGCAAGCCAAAAAAGTCATTATGAGCCGTAGCGCTCGGGTGTTGATGGAAGGTAAGGTTTGTGTACCTGAAGTTGCCTAAATAATTAAATTTATTTAGTTAACTTACAATCTGCCTTGACAATATTTTTATATTAGTAAATACTAATTAATAATTAATTAATTTGAGTGTTTAATATGTCAAAATTTATCATTTCTCCTTCAATTTTATCTGCCGACTTTGCGCGTCTCGGTGAAGACACTCAAGCAGTCTTGGATGCTGGTGCTGATTGGGTTCACTTTGATGTGATGGATAATCATTATGTACCAAACTTAACTATTGGTCCTATGGTTTGTCAGGCACTACGTGATTTTGGTATTACGGCACCTATTGACGTACATTTGATGGTTAAACCTGTTGATAGAATTATTCCTGATTTTGCTAAGGCTGGTGCGAGTATGATTACTTTTCATCCTGAAGCCTCTGAGCATGTTGATAGAACATTGGGTTTGATTAAAGAGTCGGGTTGCCAGGCAGGTTTAGTATTAAATCCAGCTACGCCACTGCATATTTTAGAACATGTTATGGATAAGTTAGACATGATTTTATTGATGTCGGTTAATCCAGGTTTTGGTGGACAAAGCTTTATCCCTGAAACGCTCAACAAAACACGTCTTGTGCGTGAGTTGATTGATAAGAGTGGACGAGACATTCGACTGGAAATTGATGGTGGTGTCAAAATTAATAATATTCGCGAGATTATGCAAGCAGGTGCTGATACCTTTGTTGCAGGGTCTGCTATTTTTAATACACAAGACTATAAAGCCACAATTGATGCGATGCGCGAGCAGTTAGCATTGGGTTAAACCTTTAGTAGTCCATAAATTCATGTTCAATTCATCCTATTGTGCTAGAATTGTGCCACGATGAAGAAAATGACGATAAAATTGTATAGTGTAGTATTGATTGGTTTGTTGCTTATAGCGCCCATAACTACTGCAAAAAACAACAAAGAGGTTTCATTAGCTGAAGCCTCCCAAGCAATTCGTCTGGAGACAAAGGGTAAGATTATTTCTGCACGGACAATGAACTCAAACGGTCATTCTACACATAAGATTCAAGTGCTAACGCCCTCTGGACGCGTTAAAACATTCAGAGTACCTGTCAATCAAAGTAATCAAAAAAATCATAATTCGAGGAATAATTCTTCACATCAAAGACCTGACTCATACAACCGAAACTATCAACAAAAGCAGAGTAATATAAATCGCAGTCAACTTCGTGATAGACCCATGCATAACTCTCGCTTAAATACACCACGACAAAACATAATCCCTCGAAGCAGAACACAAGTGAATAACCCTCCTGCTACGCGAGGAACATCTGATAATAAATAGTAGACAAGATATGAAGATATTACTGATTGAAGACGATGAGAACTTAAGAGAAGTTTTAGAAAAAAGACTAAAAGAAGAAGGTTTTGTAGTTGAAAGTGCTGATAATGGTGAAGATGGTTTGTATCTTGGCCGTGAATTTGAATTTGACTTGGCGATTATTGACCTAGGTTTGCCACGAGTGTCTGGTATGGAAGTTATTCAGACCTTAAGAGATGAAGAGCGCTCTTTTCCTATATTAGTGTTAACTGCCCGGGGTTCTTGGCAGGATAAAGTCATGGGATTAGATGCTGGTGCGGATGATTATTTGGTTAAACCTTTTCACTTTCCGGAATTGCTTGCACGTGTCAATGCTTTGGTGCGTCGTTCAGCTGGATTTTCTTCTCCAGAACTGGTCTGTGGCTATATTTCCTTAAACACATCTACAGGTGAGGTGAAATCTGAAGAAAAAATAGTTGACTTAACATCTTACGAATACAAGGTTCTTGAATATTTAATGTTACATCAAGGTGAAGTGGTATCGAAAAGTACGTTAACAGAACATATTTATCACCAAGATTATGACCGCGATAGTAATGTAATTGAGGTGTTTGTTGGTCGATTGCGCCGCAAAATTCAGTCCGATAAACATAAACAAAAAGTCATTGAGACCCTTCGTGGTCGTGGTTACCGCATGCGACCTCCTGAGGAAGAGGAAGAGTAAAAGTCTATGTCATTAAGGAAGTTTTCCTTAACCAATCGTTTAATCACAACTGCCACTTTAGCGTTGGTTATTGCTTTGGGCATGATTGGTGTGGTAATGGATAGAGCCTTTAAGGAAAAAACGCTCGATTTAGTTAAGGAACGTCTTGAAGGCTACGTGTTTGCTTTAATCTCTGTGATTGAAACAACCGATGATAATAAGCTCTTTATTCATCAAAATTTACCCATACCAAAATTAATACAGCCTCAGTCAGGCATCTACGCACAAATAAGTGCGAAAGATTTTAACTGGCAATCCGAGTCCATGCTTGGGTTGAAACTACCCGAAGTACAGCCAATAAAAACTGGTGAAACCTACTTTGATGCACCTTTGAGGTTTGAAGGTAAAGATTATTTTCGCATGACATCGGGCATTGCTATAGATAATGGACAAACAGAAGTGCCGTATGTTTTAAGTGTCACAGAAGATGCTAAAAACTATTTCAGAGAATTAGCTGAATTTGAAGAAACATTGTGGACGTGGTTGATTTTGACCAGTATTATTTTATTAGGAATCCAATACTTAATAATGAATTGGTCCTTGCGCCCACTTAAAAGATTAACTGAAAATTTATTTGATTTAGAAAAAGGAAAAATTGCTCAAGTCAGTGATGATTATCCACCTGAGCTGGCTGGATTAACAACTAACTTAAACAAGTTGTTGGAAAATGAGCGTGAAAACCTTGATCGGCAACGCAAAACTTTAGGTGACTTGGCGCATTCATTAAAAACGCCATTAGCCATTATTCACTCAGAGCTTGAGAATGAAGATAAAACCAATCGAGCTTTGATAAGTGAGCAAATCGCCAATATGAATGACATTGTCGAATACCAACTCAAGCGCGCAGCAGTTGCTGGACATCGTACATTTACCGTTGGTATTCCTGTTATTGACAAATTGGAACAAATTATCCGAACTTTGGATAAAGTTTATCGAACCAAAAAAGTCAAAACGCATATTCAGGCAGCGCCAGGGGCTGAGTTTTATGGAGAACATGGAGACTTGATGGAATTGCTAGGAAATTTGATTGAAAATGCCTACAAATGGTGTGACCAAAATGTGTCGGTTACAATAAAAACCTTAACCTTATTAAATAGAAAGCGCACAGGTTTAATTATTGAAATTGCCGATGATGGACCAGGTATTACCCAAGAGAAACGAAAAACTTTATTAGCCCGTGGAGTGCGAGGCGATGAAAAAGTTAAAGGGCATGGTATTGGTTTATCAATTGTTAATGATATAGTTGAATCGTACCAAGGCAAGATAGAGATTAAATACCATGATTTGTTAAAAGGCGCTCATTTTATCATTACATTACCACCATGAATAAAGAAATTAATGAATTGTTAGATATCATGGCGCAATTGCGTCATCCCGAAAAAGGTTGCCCGTGGGATATTGAACAAAGTTTCGCGTCACTTTGCACATACACTATTGAAGAAGCGTACGAAGTAGCAGATGCAATTGATCAAGGTGATTACGATCACCTGAAAGAAGAGTTGGGAGATTTGCTTTTTCAAGTGGTTTTTTATGCACAAATGGCTAAAGAAAAAGGTTTGTTTGATTTTAATGATGTGGTGATAAACCTCAATAAAAAGAT
>JALWML010000204.1 GCA_027083915.1 Lysobacterales bacterium
GCTATTTGGATCACGCATACTCACACCTTGTAGCATCAGGTTTTCACGCAACATATCTTGCTTTATCCCTTCGTTTTTTGCTAATTGCACACGGTCATTTATGCCATTTATACTGCGTTCATCTGCCACTTTAACCGCTTTAAAACTTTTATTTTCTTTGTGTGCTAATCCAATAATATCAGTCAGATACAATTCTCCTTGAGCATTATCGGTGTTTATTTGTGCTAACCACTTTTTCATGTTTTCAGCTGTGGTCATAATTATGCCGGAATTAATTTCATCCACTTGCCTTTGAGCGGGGCTAGCATCTTTTTCTTCGACAATCGCACTAATAAAACCATCCATATTTTTAATAATACGTCCATACCCAAATGGATTGCTAACTTGCGCAGTCAACACCGCTGATGTGTGTTTTAGTAGCTTCTTCAAATCTTCTGCTTGAATCAAAGGAGCATCACCAACTAACACCAAGACTTTGGCATTTTCATCCAACAAAGGCAAAGCACATTGCACGGCATGTCCTGTGCCATTCGGATTGACTTGCTCAACCCAATGAATATCTTCGTTTTTTAAGTGTGCTTTGAGTTGCTCTCCCTGGTGTCCGTAAACCATAATTATTTTGCTAGGGTTGAGGTCGTAACTGCTGTGTAGAACATGTTCAATAATGGTACTGCCTGCAAATGAATGCAATACCTTAAGTTTTTTTGAGTTCATCCGTGTGCCTTTGCCAGCAGCCAAAATTACAATATTAAGTGATTCAACCATATTAAATATTCGTTAAAAAAGACTCATTTTACACCATCTTTTAATCTTCAAAGATAAATTTGTTTCTTTGCCGTTCTAATCAGGTAGAATAGTGCAAAAAATACTGAGACAAACATGTCACAAAGCACAATTAGCGCATTTAATTATCGTGTCTATTATGAACACACAGATGGTGGTGGAGTGGTTTATCATTCCCGTTATTTGAACTTTTTTGAGCGTGCGCGGACTGATTGGTTAAGACAAAGAAATATTATTCAATCAGATTTACAAAAAAAGCATAATATTATTTATGTCGTCACTGCTGCAAATATTCAATTTAAAAAACCCGCTAGGATGGATGATGCGTTAACAGTAACATGTCAAATGACGAAGATTAAAAGAGCAACGGTAGAATTCTACCAAGAAATGCACAACCAACATGGCACTTTATTAGCCACTGTTGAAATCAAAGCTGCCAGTTTGAAAGCAGACAGTTTGAAAGTGATTGCTTTTCCACAATTATTAAAAGAGGATTTATTAAGTGAACCAAGATTTTAATTTTATTGAACTCATAATGAATGCCAGCTTACCGGTTAAGGGCGTTATGCTTTTATTGGTATTAGCATCTATTTCATCGTGGTGGATTATTTTTGCTAAATGGATGAGCCTAAAAGCCGCCAGTAAAAAAAGCAAAAAGTTCGAAGACACTTTTTGGTCTGGTGTTGACCTCAATCGTTTATACGAAACTATTGCCAAAAACAAAAAGAAACCATCAGGAATGGAACAAATTTTTGAATCTGGTTTTCGTGAATTTTTACGTTCTCGCAAAGCCTCACAATCCGATGTCAAAGCCACAGAATCTGCCGATAGAGCCATGCGTATTGCCTTAAATAAAGAACTTGATGGACTCGAACGCCACCTGCCCTTTTTGGCAACGATTGGTTCAATCAGTCCCTATATTGGATTACTAGGCACTGTAATCGGTATCATGATTTCCTTTCATGCTTTATCCAATGTCACCCAAGCCACTATTGCATTGGTTGCTCCGGGAATATCTGAGGCACTTATTGCCACAGCAATGGGCTTATTTGCAGCCATTCCTGCGGTGATTTTTTACAATAATTTCAATGCGAAAGTGGAAAGACTCTATAGTGCCTATGACATTTTCAAAGAAGAGTTTTCAACAATCCTTCACCGTCAAGCAGGAGGATAAGTTGTGAGAAGACGCAGAAAAGCCATGGCAGAGATTAATGTTGTGCCTTATATTGATGTCACATTGGTTCTCCTAATCATCTTCATGATTACCACGCCTTTACTTAATTTAGGTGTCGAGGTGAGCTTGCCAGAATCAGATGCCAATACGGTATCAATAGAAACAGAACCTGTCATCATCAACATAGATGAAAATGGTCAATTTTTCTTAAGTAAAGGCGGTGAATTTGAAGCCATCGAAGAATCTCAATTAGAAGTCAAACTTGCTGCCTTCTTACGCGCAGACAAAAAACTACCCGTATTAATAGGTGCTGATAGAAAAGTAGACTATGGTCGTGCATATGAGGCATTAGTTGTTGCACAAAAGGCTGGGGCATTAAAAGTTGGACTGATTTCTGATCCCGTTTCAATGGATAAATAAAGTCACGACATCGCAAATGCTTGAAACACGAATAAAAATACTTGCCAGTTTATACACAGCACTTTTAATTGCTGCTGTTATCGGCTTGCTATTATTTGGAGGATTTGAATTCAAAACAAAACCACTTAGAGGACAAGCTATTCAAGCTATAATGGTTGATATTTCGCAACTTAGTAAAAACCATAAAAAAACAACGAATAAAAGACCCATAAAAAAACAAGAGCCAAAAAAATCAAAAATTAAACCACCTAAGAAACAAGCACCTAAAAAGGTGGAAAAAACCAAGCCAAAACCACCCAAAAAGAAACCAGCAATCATTCCTAAAAAGAAAGAACCAAAGATTGATACCAAAGCTTTAGAAAAAGAACGTAAAGCGCAAAAAGAAAGAGAACGCAAGAAAAAAGCATTAGAAAAACGAAAGCGCGAAAACAAGAAAAAGCTCGAAAAAGCCAAACGCGACTTAGAAGCTCTTGCAAATAAAACAAAGAAACCCACAAAAACACAAGAACCTGTTGTCACTGGTACAACAAAAGGCAAATCTGAAGCCGATAAAAGAAATGAATTGATGTCCTTGTGGATAAATGCGGTACAAACAGCCGTCTACCAACAATGGAATCAGCCAGCTTCTACCAAACAAGACATGCAATGCAGTGTCAAAGTACGACAAATTCCCGGCGGTGCGGTAGTCAATGTTGCCATTGCTTCGCCTTGTAATGCCAGTGAGATTGTTAAAAAATCCATTGTAGATGCCATCATGAAAGCCGAGCCATTACCCTATAAAGGCTTTGAAAAGGTCTTTGATCGCAATGCCATCTTTACATTCAAGGCGCAAGAATAATGAAAGCTCGAAGAAAATAAGGTATGATACTCTATCATGAAAATTGCCATTGTAGCCAGTCAAGCCCCAAATTCGCAAAAAGCTTTAAATGAGTTGATGCAACTCTATAAGGATAATATTGTCAGCGAAAAAGCGGCAGATGTGATTATTGCCCTTGGCGGGGATGGCTTTATGTTGCACACCTTGCATCAGTTTATTGATGATAATAAACCCGTTTATGGCATGCGACGTGGAACAGTTGGTTTTTTGATGAACCGTTACAGTGCAGAAGGTTTACTTGAGCGTCTTGAAAAATCACAAGTGACAATTTTACACCCTTTAAAGATGCTTGCCACAACCACAACCGGCGAACACTATGAAGCCTTAGCCATAAATGAGGTTTCCTTATTACGTCAAACTCGCCAATCATCACGTATTGGCATCAGTATCAATGGTCAAAGTAAAATCAAACAGCTTATAGGCGACGGTATTATATTAGCCACTCCTGCGGGCTCTTCGGCATACAATTTATCCGCTCATGGTCCTGTTTTGCCCTTAGGTGCTGAAATTTTGGCTCTGACACCAATCAGTCCATTTCGCCCCAGACGCTGGAAGGGAGCTATTTTACCAGCCGATAGTTACGTGAAATTTTGCGTACAAGATTGTGAAAAACGCCCCGTAAGTGCCACCGCGGATAATTTTGAAGTGCGTGATGTTGATTGTGTGGAAGTTTTTGAAGACCGCTCGATTTCATTAAATCTACTTTATGACCCTGAACACCGTTTAGAAGACAGAATAATCAATGAGCAATTCATCATCTAAAACTTCACCGACACCTAATTTTCCAAATTACGACAACAACCCCGTTTTGGTAATTGCCGTATCATCGCGCACATTATTTGACCTCAGCCAAGAACACGAAATTTTTTTAAAAGAAGGTGTAGATAAATACCGCGCCTATCAGCTTGCTCATGAAAACGAAATACTCAAACCAGGGATTGCCTTTGATTTAGTGCAAAAACTCCTCAATATCAAACACCCAAAAACACAACAACCCTTAGTTGAAGTGGTATTGGTCTCACGTAATAATGGGGATACGGGATTACGGATTTTTAATTCTATTGCTCATTATGACCTTGCCATTGAACGAGCGGCTTTTTCCAATGGCAAATCACCTTTTGCCTATCTAAAGGCTTTTGGTGCCCATTTGTTTTTATCAGCTCACAATAAAGATGTCGAGTTAGCCCTTCAAGCTGGCTTTGCAGCGGCTCATTTACTCACACCAAAACACGAAAGTGACAAACCCAGAAATAATCAGTCACAGGTTCGCATTGCCTTTGATGGCGACGCGGTTTTATTTTCAGATGATTCAGAAAAGATTTACAAACAAGAAGGGTTAGAAGCCTTTCGAGAAAACGAACGCAATAAAGCCCAAGAACCACTATCGGATGGGCCTTTTAAACCTTTTTTAACCGCATTACACCAATTGCAAAGTTTATTCACTGTCGATCAAACACCCATTCGTACCGCATTGGTCACCGCCAGAAGCGCACCTTCACATAAACGTGTGATACTGACACTACGCAAATGGGGCATTCGCCTAGATGAAGCCTTATTTTTAGGTGGTTTAGATAAAGCCGAATTCCTCAAAGCCTTCAAAGCCGATATTTTCTTTGATGACCAATTAATCCACATCAAATCCGCTAGCGACAGCCACCTAACATCAGGTCACGTGCCGAATGGGATTGCGAATAAATTAAATATCTAACGGATGCTCTAAAAACCAGTCAGAGTCTAAAACTTTATCAATAGCAATAATAGCTCTCATCATGTCATCATAAAGGTTAATGGTAATCTGCCCTGATCTTAGCCAAGCAGGGTAAGACATACCACAACTATTTTCATCACGTTTGCATGAATCTTGCATTATCTGACTCTGAGAAGAACAATCGTATCCATGATGGCACAGGTATAAAATATTTAAAGTTATACCATCAGTTGTCAAATAACTTATCTGTGAAACATTCATTTCCTGGGCAATCTGTTTTTGGAAATCAAAGTCAAACTTCAGTAAATATGCTAAAGAGGCAGATTTGATATCAAAATCATCGCCAAAAACCTGCCTCCTTGATAATTTAAGCGTTTTTTTATCATATTTAAATTTAATTAATTTCGTTAGTAACTTTCTCTTCTTTATAACATTAAATTTCAACTGCTTTATCTTTCCAGCTGGTAAATTCTGCAATTTAGTAAACCAATCATTACATTCATTTACTGCATCATTTACTTTTTCAATCTCCTCTTCTTTCAATAATTGGTAATCTATTTCATCGATCTCTATATCATATATTTCTTGT
>JALWML010000205.1:0-1720 GCA_027083915.1 Lysobacterales bacterium
GATTGCAGATAAAACTGATTTTTATGCTGAATTAGGTTACAGGTGGTATGACTTACATGATAATGGCGGTATTTTAGCAACGATTGGAACGAGAACTATTTTATCGGATAAATTTGAATTAATAACCGCTCTTGATTATCAGGATTATAATGTCAGTGGAAGAGGTGATTATTTTGATGATTTAAATGCCGCAGATGAAGGCTTTAGCTTAGGTGTTACAGCTCTTTATAAATTTAATAAAAACTCATCACTGCATTTTGGTGTTAAAGAAAAAGCCTCAAATGTATCACCCACTATTGGTTATCGATATAGTTGGTAGCTAGTTGGTAAAATGCCACCAAACCTCTATTGAGTTTGGGTATAATGCTCAAACTCAATCAAGAAACAATAAATGGTCTTCAACGGTAAAAATTTCGCAAAACAATTGCCACCAAAACCGGGTGTTTATCAGATGTTTGATAAACGCGATAAGGTTATCTATGTGGGCAAGGCCTTAAATCTAAAAAATCGAGTCGGCAGTTATTTTTCTGGAAAAGCCAAAGATCGTAAGACAATGGCGTTGGTTGCATTGGTTGCGAATATGCGATTTAGCATCACCCGCAACGAAGGCGAGGCGTTGATTTTAGAAAATCAACTCATCAAACAACACAAGCCTAAATACAATATTTTACTCAAAGATGGTAAGAGTTATCCTTATATTTACTTATCAGAAAATGATGATAAATTTCCATTGCTGGAGTTTAGACGAGGTGCAAAAAAAGGCAAAGGGCGTTATTTTGGGCCTTTTCCCAGTGCGCAAGCGGTCAGGCACACTTTAAACCATTTGCAAAAACTGTTTAAAGTCAGACAATGCAATAACAGCACATATGCCAATCGTTCTCGCCCGTGCTTACAATACCAAATTAACCGTTGTTCGGCTCCTTGTGTTAATTTGGTGACACAAAAAGAGTACAAAATTCAGTTGCATTACACCAAAGAATTTTTGGCAGGCAAATCCACTCAAGTCATTCATGAGTTGGTTGAGTCCATGAATAACTATTCGCGGGTATTAGACTTTGAAAAAGCAGCTGAAATTCGTGATCAGATAAAAGAACTCAAGATAATTCAATCCCAACAAGTGGTTGAATCCAAGTCCAATCTCAATATTGATATATTTAGCGTGGCTCACGAATTGGGTTTATTTATTGTCACTTTATGTGCGGTGCGAGGCGGACAAATGCTTGGGCATCGCAGTTTTTACCCCAAAGTACCAAAAGACAACAAAGACCAAGAAGTTTTATCGGCATTTATCACCCAATATTACCAAGATAAACCCGTACCTGAATTAATCATTGTCAATAAAGAATTGGACGATAAACAATGGATAGAAAATGCCTTATCACAAATTGCACAAGCGACAGTTAAGTTGCAAAGTAAGTCACGTGGTGATAGAAAAAAGATGTTGGAGCTTAACAACCTCAATATGAGCAACGCACTTGAACTTTATGTGGCAAAAAAAGCCAATTGGCAACACAAGTGGCAAACATGGGTGACGCAAGTGGGGTTGAAAAATCCACCCAATCGGGTCGAGTGTTTTGATATATCGCATGTTTTTGGCGAAAAAACACGGGCATCCTGTGTGGTTTTTGATGGTAATGGTGTCAAAAAGAATATGTACCGTAATTACAAAATCTCTGGCATTACTGGTGGCGATGATTATGCAGCCATGCGTCAAGTGATT
>JALWML010000205.1:1730-5546 GCA_027083915.1 Lysobacterales bacterium
ACTAGAATCCATTAAAAAACATAAGTACGAATTACCCGACGTCTTCTTAATTGATGGTGGTAAAGGGCAAGCCAACCAAGCCTTGAAAATCTTGCAGGAAAACAATATCAAAGGCATTGAAATAATCGGTATTGCCAAAGATGAAAATCGAACAGCAGGGGAGGAACGTTTATTCGTATTATCCCAAAATATCATGCTCAAACCCGAGTCCAACTCATTACTTTCGCATATGACCCAATTTATTCGTAATGAAGCGCACCGTTTTGCCATAACAGGACACCGCAAAGCCTTAGCAAAATCACGTAAGAAATCTTTGCTCGAAGGCATTGATGGCATCGGAGAAAAGCGTCGAGCGGATTTGCTTAATCATTTTGGTGGATTACAAGGATTAAAAAAAGCTAGTGTTGAGGACTTGATGAAAATTAAAGGCATTAGCTCCGAAATTGCCCAAAATCTTTATGCGCATTTACATTAATTTAATTTTGGTTTGATGGTTTTGCCTGCAACAATAACAGCTCGTGCAAATCCAAATAAAATCGACTTGCTGGGTTCTAATATCTCACAATGTGCAAAACCTGCTTTTTTTAAACGCTCAACAATATCATAACCATAATTACGGTAGCAAAAGACTTTCTGAGAACCACGTAAATTATCTGAATGGTATTCTGGCTCAAGAGTGTTGATTCTTTTTCCATCAACTAGCTGTGTTCGCTCAATTGTTTTGTTGTTCATATTCAGTGGAACGGTAAAGAGAAATACCCCATTGCTTTTGAGGACTCTGAAGATTTCTTTAAAACCTTGAAGGTCATTCTCTACGTGTTCAAATACCTCTAACGAAGTGCAAATATCGAAGCATTGATTATTAAAAGTTAAGGCTTCAACATTTTGGCACAAAACTCCATTGTGTGTTTCGCCTGCTTTCACATCATCAAAATACTCACTAAGGGTTAAAGAGATGTTTTGTTTTTTTAAGAATTTAACAAAACTTCCTCTTGAAGAAAGCTCGTATACTGATAAGCTTTGTTTGTTTGATGGTGGTGTGATATTTGTACGCATTGGCAAGAGCTTGGGTCACAGGTGTTGCAAAACAACGTGTGCACCTTATGAACATTTCATTGTTTCTTAATTTAACTTGCAATCTCCATCCGCATAAAGCCCAGCTTTCAATTTTTAGGGATAACTCACTAAATTTAAGGTGCTTAAGGTGTTTTATGATTTTAAGAATTGTCATTTTTCCGCACAAATCAATATTTGTTCGCCACCAAGATAGGCATATTTTTCTGACCAATACAGCAATATATACGCATTCTTGAATCCAATTTTACGTAGTTCGTCTAATATATCCCAACCAAACGTATAAAAACTTAAACAACCAGAATTTGAAACAGGGTTTCCGTGGTATTCAGGTTCTACTAAGTGCTTTACTTTGCCTTCTTCAATAACTGCTCTAACTAAGTGTTCTTTTGAGTTAATATTAAAGGGAACAGAAAACATAAAAGTTGCCTTATTTTTTAGTGTGCGGTGTATCTCTTTTAAGGCGCTTTTATAATCAGGAATATGTTCGAGACAATCAAAAGACATGATGTAATCAAATTGGTTGTTTGCAAAAGTTAGTTTGGTTAAATCTTGATGGTTGATTTTTCTTGGGTAGTTTCTAAGGTATAGAGAAATCCTTGCCAATAAAGAACAGTCATTTAAATATTCACTTAAATGTAGGTTATTGTATTTATCTTCCATCCATCTGGCGAGTAAAGTGAATTGTTCAGTAATGTAGATGCTATCATCAGTACCTGCATTGAAATAAGATTCAAGAATATGTATGCATCCCCTGATTCGATTATTAAGGTGAGTTTGATTACAGACCAAACGTTCTCGAAAGTTAATTTCCTTATCATTCGAATAACGAAAATCTAGTATGAATTGACTGGGTGCTTGAGCTGTCCAGGAATAGCCATCAATCAATAGTTCTTCATGATTCATTAATTCATTATTTAGTTTTTGCTCTAAATTATGTAATAGTTCATTATTTTCAGTATTTGTTGATTGGTGTTGAATATAGTCTTCAAAACTATGTAGTTTGGATATGTGCATTTGATAAAAAAAGTGGAAATACAGCATGATTATACTCTATTCAGTCAAGCCATTCAAAACAATCATTCAAGCTAATTTAGTTCAGATTTGTAAAACGCTACTAGTTAATAGCCGCGATACATTCTATTTCTAATCGACCATTAAATCCCAGTCCTTTGGCAGCAAATGCACTTCGAGCGGGGAAAGGCTTTGAGAAATAAGTCACATAGACTTCATTAAATGCTTGCCATTCTTTTATGTCTGCCAACATAACGGTACATTTGACAATATCACTCATGGCTAAATTCATGCCTTTAAGTGTATTTTTGATGTTGTTCATGGCTTGTTTAGTTTCGGCTTTGATGCCACCTTCTACCAATTTACCTTTTTTGGTATCCATACCTAATTGTCCTGCAAGAAAAACCAAATTACCAACTCGAACCGCTTCAGAAAATGGTAAATTCATAGCAGCTTGTGATGGAGAGTTGTAATACTCTCGATAGTGTTTTTTCTTATTTTGCGTACAGCTAAGATTTACTATTGTTAATAAGCTTATAAGTATTACTGTTAATGTTTTCATTGTTTTGTCAATTTAACTTACCACTTCATTAAAGAATCGAATAAAGTTTCCACCCAATATCTTTGCTGCTTCTTCTTGACTTAGCCCTCGTTTTAAAAGTGTTCCTGCTAGAATTGGTGCTTGAGTATAATTGTAGAAAACAGGTTTATAATTAGCATCCATATCCGTACCTAGTGCAACATGGTCAATACCTATGTCATCTATTTGTCTAAATATTTGGTCAATATAATCTGATAACGTGTGTAAGCCTAAACCAGCAGGCCAAACACCAACAATTCCACCTGTTTGTGCTACTCTTTTAGCATCCTCTAAGTCAATAAATCGAGGATGGTCAAATTTTCCATGACGGATTAAAGCATGAGAAATCATCACGGGCTTTTGTGTGATGCCTAAGGCTTTAGTTAATGTTTGTTTATGGGCATGAGCTAAGTCAATAATAATACCTTTTTGGTTCATCTTTTTGATTAATGATATGCCAAATGGTGTTAAAGATTTGTGAACTGGAGCATGAGTTTGTATATCACCAACTTTGTTAACATGGTAATGCATTAAAGTAATACAACGAATGCCATCTTCATAACAGGTATCAAGTTTATCCAAATCACCTTGCAAAAAATCAGAACCTTCAGCACTGAATAGTGTGCCAATTTTGTTCTCCTTTTTTGTTTGATAAATATCATCTGGATTCAGGATTAATTTAACATCATCAGAAATTAAAGACTTCAATGTTTTTATTTGGGTCTGATAGCTGTTCCATGCTTCATTGGGTTTAAATTCTCTTCTTACTGACAATCCATTCTTACCAAGTGTCAAAATTTGATAATCAGAAACAGTTGAAAAGGTTGATACGGTAACCCCCCCTTTTCTCATGTCGGCAAATGCTTTATCCTCAAAGCGACCAATTAATTCATAATAATTAAATTTAAAATCAATGTCTTTTGCACCTTCTACAAAAGAGCGGCCAGGATGGGCATGAATGTCAATAGCAATAATTTGGTTTAATAATTTCTGACCGCTTTGGATTAATTCATCATCTACTGCTATTCCTAGGGGTGGCTTTTTTGACATTTTGTACCAAGTTAATCCACCAGCAGTTATGAGAATGCCTGATGTTGTGAGTAAAAATTTTCTTCGGTTCATCTTCTTCATTGGTCTATGTCTTCATA
>JALWML010000206.1 GCA_027083915.1 Lysobacterales bacterium
AACATTATCGATGCCATGAATCGACCAGCTGAAAAAAAGAAACAATGGCATGAATACCGTAACATATTTTTGAAACAAAAACGTATAGATGAAGGTGTAAAATTCTGGACAAAACATCAGAAAACAGTTGATGCAGTGAGTAAAAAAACTGGTGTGCCTGCTGAAATTATTGTTGCCATTATTGGAGTAGAAACTAATTATGGTGGCAACAAAGGGTCATACAGAGTTATTGATGCCCTTTATACCCTGGCTTTTTTCTACCCAAAGCGTTCAAAATTTTTTACGGCTGAACTAGAAAAGTTTTTAGTGTTAACAACCAAGGAGAAAATTTCAGCTTTGGAAACAAAAGGTTCTTATGCTGGTGCGATGGGTTATGGGCAATTTATGCCAAGTTCTTATCTAATGTATGCCGTAGATTATGACAAAGATGGTCAACGTGATTTATTAAATAATGTTGATGATGCTATTGCCAGTGTTGCCAACTATTTTAAAGCTCATGGCTGGAAGAAAGGACAAAGCATCGTCCATAAAGCCTATACAGATAAAAAATTTACACAATTAAAAAAACAAGATTTAAAACCATCCTTAAGCGTTAAAGAACTCAACAAGATGGGATACCACACCAAAATAAATCTTGATGATGACACTCAAGTGAGTTTGACTCAATTACAACAAAAAGACCACAAGGATTATTGGTTTGCATTGCATAATTTTTATGTGATTACCCGATACAACCACAGCGAAATGTATGCCATGGCAGTTTATCAATTGGCTCAAGAAATTAAGAAGTTAAAGAATAAAAAATGACAATAATTATAGACTGGGAACTGATTTCAGCACCTAAAGATTTTTTCTCTCAATTTCTCCCTCAAGTCAAGGCTCCTGAATGGCATGGGTATAATTTAAATGCTTTGAATGATAGTTTGGTAACTGGAGATATCAATGGTATTTCTCCCCCATATGAAATTAAAAACATTAACTTTTTGTTAACTCAAGACACTCTTACAGATTTTAAACATGGGGTTATTCAAATCTTTGTAGATTCCGCTTCTCGACATGCAGGAACAAGAATTTCAATAACCAGTTAATATATGCATCTATCCATTTCTGAATATTTAGAAACATTTTTTTAACTTCTAATAAGGTATAATAGGATTTATTTATTATATTGATATTTATGTCAAAAAAATTATTATTATCTTTTTTAATTATTTTATTGAGTGTTAGTTGCTCCCAAAAGCAACAAAAGAGAACTCATATTACCAATGAAGGTCGTTATTCCATTGCACAAGACAGAGCGCCTGATTTTGAAAACCATAATCCAGATGAAATAAAGCCTTGGACAATCACACCCGAACCTCATAGCAAATACGGCAATCATTCACCTTATGTGGTGTTTGGTAAGACCTATTACTTAGCCGATACTGGTCAGAACTTTGAACAAACGGGCACAGCATCGTGGTATGGCAAAAAGTTTCACGGTCATACTACTTCAAACATGGAAGTATTTGATATGTATAAGATGACAGCAGCGCACCGAACTTTACCACTACCTAGTTATGTTGAAGTCACAAATTTAGATAACAACAAAAAAGTCATTGTTCGTGTTAATGATCGTGGACCCTTCAAGAGCAAGCGTATTATTGATTTGTCTTGGGCAGCAGCACGAGCATTGGGGTATGACAAAAAGGGCTTGGCAAATGTCCATATAAAACTCATTCAAGCACCTGGTGTCAAAAAGACAGTAAAACAGCCAGTAGTCGAATATAAAACACCTGATATAAATGGGCTTAAATACTTGCAAATTGGTGCTTATTCTGAAAAAAACAAAGCAATGGAGATAGCAAAAAAAATTAGCACAAAGGTTTTTTTACCAGTTCACGTGACTAATACCGTTGCAGCCAACCCTTTATTTAGAGTGCGAATTGGTCCTTTGTCAGAAGATGAAAACATTATTGATATCATTCAAAAAGTACACAGACAAGGCTTTCAAAACACAAAAATGGTTGTTGAATAATTGATTGTTGTTTCAAACCATAATAAACAAACATTGCACCAGTGGCACTACTCTGATTGTCCATACCAGCTAGACTTTATACTTCATAATCACACGTTACTTTCTATTTTTGAAGATGAAAATTCTTTAACTCTGGTATATGGTTTTCTTGATCAAGAAAAAAATGGCGTAAGTAATGCACACTTTTTGCGTGATAAAATTACCCAACTTGGTATCCAAAAAGCCTTAAATGCATGTTATGGTTCTTTTATCGTTATCCATTGTAATATAAAAACCCATGAAGTTATTCTTGCCAATGATGCATTAGGTGATTTTGCGCTGCACTATACCCATGATGAAAACCATTTGTTTATTTCTGATTTACCCAGCGCATTATTGACTCCGCAAAACACCCAAATAAACCAACAAAGAATAGTTGAATACTTCGCCTTAACTCAACCGATAACTAAAGGCTGTTATTTTGAGCACATCACTCAAATCAATCCAGGGCATTTTGTTAGCTATAAAAACAATGAATTAACTGAACAGAAATATTATTTTCCACCAAAACATGTTGATTCTAACCATTTGTCATTACAAGAACTTGCAAAAAAATACCAGCACCTGTTAAAACAAGCAATCCGATGGCAAACTCGTAATCAACCACATATTGGTGTAATGATGAGTGGCGGTATGGACTCAACATTTGTTGCAGCAAACGCTCTAGGCATTGATAAAAAGGTGAGTTCTTTTTCCTATATCTTTCCAGAATTTAAAGAAGCCGATGAGAGTCAATGGATTACAGCAATGAGTGAATTGAATATTGATAGATACACGTTTGCTGGGGAAAACTACTGGCCACTGAAACCTGAGTGGAATACTAGTGTAAATTCACCAGTGAGTAACCCTTATCGATTATTAAAAAATAAAATTTATAGTCAGGTTGCCGAAAACAACATTCAAACAGTGCTCACTGGTGTTTATGCAGATCACTTGTACGTTGCACACATTTATTGGCTGGTTGATTTATTCAAAAACAAACCATTAGTTGCTTTAAAATCGTTGCCTGCACTGATTAAGTCAAAAGGTTTTTACCAAATGTTAAAACACCTTTCACCGAAAAAATGGTCCAAAAAAATACAATCAAAACCGTATTGGTTGTCTGCTTATGCACAAAGAAAATTTCAGCAAAGAAAAAACATACATTTTTCACACCCACACCCACAACAAATCAATTTAGTTTATGGCATGGACACAGCACAAAGTGTTTGGCTAGAAAATGAACACAGCAACCACTTTGGAATTACGATACGTCACCCTTATCGAGATAGACGTGTTGTTGAATTTGTCACCTCAATTCCAGCATGGTTAATTGGCAATTCTCACGATTCTAAATTATTCGTGCATAAAAGTGCTCAAAATATATTACCGGATAAAATTATTAATAGAAAAACCTTAACTTCATTAAAGCCTCTTTTCATAAAAGGCGTTTTACAACAAGAGTTGCCAATAGTAAAAAACTTGTTGCTACATCCGAACTGTCAATGGCCTGAGTTTATTAACAAACAAATCATTTTATCCTTAATAAATAATCCCAACGGTAATCATCCAGAATTACATTATTTGTTGCTTTGGAAGTGTATTAGCTTTGAGATGTGGTTAAAAGAGATAAAAATCCAGACTAAATTAATAAACTCATAAAAAAATCATAATTTCATCAGAATTTATCTGTCAATAAATGGTTAAATAGAAGGCATTATTAAATCTGGGGAAACCAATGAAGTTAAAATTTTTTATCCTATTCACGTTTATTGTGCTTTCTTTTAATCTGTTGGCTGCCAAACCCACTGATGAAGAAGTGATTAACCAAATTAAACGCCCAAATATGCAAGACATTGAATTAAGTAAAAGCGGGGGTACTTATTCCACTTATGGCTTGCAACACTGGTGGGTTCGTGGCGTAACCTACCGAATCAATGCAGGAATTAAAGAATTTCCAAATGCAACCATAAAAGTAGGAGCTGAAGCACGTTACCGTATAGTGGGTGAGAATTATGATTTTGACAAATTGAAAACCGCTTGGAATGAATACGAAGGCATTCCACTCCCATCAGATAATGAAATTATTAGCATAATAAAAAAAGATATTGTTTCATTTGTTCGTCCCTATTGGAATCAAATGGTTAGCGAACTTGATGGTCCCAGACTTTCGAAAGATCCAGCAGTTCGAAAGGTTGAATGGCATACTGCCAACTCATTTACCATTCACGTTCAAGCAAAATTTTCTGTTATTAGCAGCTATACAGAAGTACAAGATAAACTTGTAGACTTCAAAGTGCGTTTTTATCGTGACGGGGTCAATCAACCATGGAAGCCAAATTTTATTGCGAGCAAAGATAAAGAAGAAATTCTGGCAACACACAAATACACAAGTGATGAAATAAATGCCATGCCAACTCAGGCAAGTATGCAAGCAGAAAAACAAGCACAAGCGGCAACATCTGGTTTACCACAATTAACTATTCCACAATTTAATTCGGATAAAGAAGCCTTTGCCTATATTTACAAAATATTAAGAACGGGTGATAAAAAACAGGTAGAAGCCATGTTTAGAGCAATGGCCATACCTTTCTTTTTTGTTGAAGGTTCAAAAATACAACTCAATCAAAATGGAAAAGATGCGTTGGCTAAAATACTTAAGCAAACATTCGATAATAAAGTAACATTTGCACAAAGCTACTGCCCACAAATTTTTGTACAATCTTATCAAACTAACATGATAAATATTGTAGATGCACTAAGGAAAAATAAAACACGTATCGCTTTACAAAAAAGTGGAGGACACTATGAACGTGGTAAAAAAGTTGGTCAAGGCTATAAAATATCGGCTCTTGAGGTGTGGACGTTACGCTCAGATGATGATGTTGCACAACTTAAGTCATGGCCTTTTGATGAACTCTGTGCTGAAACAGCCAAGAGTTTTCAACAATTAACTACAGGGGCTTCAAATAATTCAAGAGGCTCTAATAATGTTTCAAACAACACAAAAACCAGTTCACCAGCTCAAATTGTTAACCCTGCTAAATCGTGGAAGTGGTCTACCTTTAAATCAAAGTATTTACCCGTTTCGATGAAAGTTATTGGTACTCCAACAGAAAAACAAAAAATGGCAAATGGTAAACTAAGTACAGCAATGATAGCCAAAACAAATGAAGGAACCTTTCGAATGGTTGCCACTGATTACAAACAGCAAATAACCCAAGACATCGCAAATCCAACACACATTCAGTTTGCCAAAAATTTTGTTAAAAGTAACAATGCACTAATTCATAAGAAAAAAGCCATTAACTTTGGAACTGGACAAGCCCAAGAATATTTAATAGAAAGGGGTAGTGGTGACCAAAAAGTTATGGTAAATTTTAGAATTTTCAGTCATGGCACGGTGGTTTATCAAGTGATGTATTCACAACTAAAAAGTGCATTTGATAAAAAAAGAAGTCAAGAATTCTTAGACTCTA
>JALWML010000207.1 GCA_027083915.1 Lysobacterales bacterium
CTATTAATTAAAGGTTTAAATCAAAATGGAGAAGTCACGCAAAACTGGAATTTAAATGAGTTATCAGGAGCTGGAGCCATATTGTCATCAGTTGAAGACTTGACAAAATTTGCACTTGCGCAATTTGATCAATCAAACAAAGCTATGGCATTAACCCGCAAAAAAACCAATGAAGCAAGAAGCAAAGAAATTGGACTTGGTTGGTTTATAAACAAAAAATTAAATGGCAATGATATCTACGAACACAATGGTGGCACAGGTGGCTACAGCTCATCAATAGTTATTATTCCGAAATTACAAGAGGGAATCATCATCCTTTCTAATGTCTCTGCTTTTAATCGAAATAGTCGAAATATAGGCGAACTTGCCTATGACCTGATGAAAACATTAAAGTAACGCTTTTGTTTCAACTTAAAATTACATTACAAGCAAGAAGGTAACTGCATGGGTATGCAATCAAAAGACAAATTAACTAAGCAACTATAGCTTCTAAGTCACTAAATAAGTTAAAATGTATCACAATTAAAAATGCTAGGATCTTATGAATCAAAATAAAATACTACCAGAGAACTGTACTTTGCTTTTTAGCAAGGATAAAATTCAAGCTGAAATCAAGACGCTTGCTGATAAGTTAAATGATGACTATGAAGGTAAAGAAGTTGTGTATTTAACCATTATGAATGGTGGCATGATTTTTGCCAGTGACTTAAGCAAACAATTGGATTTAGACATGGAAATGGATTATGTTCAAGTCAGCCGTTATGGTACGGAAACAACCGGTGGTCAGTTGATTTGGAAACACCAATGTGAAACCAATCTCACCGGCAAGCATGTCATTATTGTCGATGATATTTTTGATGAAGGCTATACATTGATGGCAGTGGATGAATGGTGTCATGAACAAGGGGCACAATCGGTTAAATCTGCTGTTTTAGTGAGCAAACTTCATGAGCGTGGTTATGCCGATCATCGCCCTGATTATTTTGCTATTGAGGTTGAGGATTTGTATATCTTCGGATACGGTATGGATTACCAAGAAAAACTCCGTCATCTGAATGATATTTATTATCTCAATTTGTAACTTAAGGAGTCTCTAAAAAAAACCAGAGTCTTATTTTAAGACTCTGGTTTTTTTATTTAACCCAACTATTTCTAAGAATTAGCAGAAACTAAATTATTAATACTTCTTACCGCAACCATTACCGTTGCATAATCCGAAACTTTTTCACTGCGCATTTGCTGTAACATAGAGCGTACGCGTTTAACGCTGTCTTTGTTATCAGCAACCCATGAATCTACTGTATCTTTCTTATATTTATTTAACAGTAATTGCGTTAAGGCATTGTGTTTCTCAAACAACTCATCACGCAAGACTCCACGCGCATGAGCGTGCCAAGGACCAATGACCACAAGGTCTTCAATCATATCACGTAACCAGAGAAGGTTGAGTTTTTCACCCAACTCAAAGAATGCAGCAGCCGATTTTGCAACAGTCGTTTTAGTACTCTTTGCAATTTCAACAACATCCAAAGTTGCAAATGAAAAGGCTATTGCTGATAAACGCTCGGCTAGTTCTTTTGGATATTTGTAAGCGACCAACATATCTTGGGTTTTATGCAATGACTTCAAATCTTTTTGCGGTAAAACTTTATCCAAGTGCGTAATAAATTTATTCACATCACCTTTAAGTTCTTTTATAACGGCTGTAATATCAAAATTGTGACCATATTTATTTAATAACCAGCGCACGGCTTGTCGCATATGATTCCAAACAATTAATCCTCCTTCAATTTGGTAATTCGGCTTAACCACTAAATCCAAGTTTTCAATTTCTTTCCAAATTTTTTCTGCTCCAAACAACTCACTAGCCACTACATAAGCTTTTGCAATAGCACCAACCGTTGCTCCTGTGTCTTCATTGGCACGCTGCATAAAAGTCGCACCCATACGGTCAATAATTTGACTGGTAAGGATTGTACCAACTATTTCGCGATGTAAACGATGACCTAACAAAAATTTAATGTCAGTTTTTTGCAATTTTTTTGGAAAATATTCGCGTAAGGTTGTAATAAAATATTCATCTTCGATTGCATCTGATTTAAGCAAATCTTCATAAAGAGCAAGCTTAGAATAACTCAGTAGCACACACAACTCAGGGCGCGATAAACCTTTGCCTTCGGCTTGTCGCTTTTTAAGTTCTTGATTACTTGGTAAAAACTCTATCTCTCTATCCAATAAACCACGCTTTTCTAACACTTTAATCAAATGAGCTTTAGCACCTAATCTTTGTCTGGAATGGTATTCCATCATGCTGAGTGTTTGCGTTTGAGAATAGTTGTTTCTCAAAACAAGCTTGCCAACATCATCGGTCATGGACTCAAGCAGTTTAACACGTGTCTTAGCGTTGTATTTACCAGCTTCCATCATTTGCTGAACAAGTATCTTGATATTGACTTCATGATCAGAACAATCAACCCCTGCCGAGTTATCAATAAAGTCAGTGTTGATTTTACCACCACGTTGAGCGTATTCTATGCGACCAAGCTGGGTACAACCTAAGTTTCCCCCTTCTCCGACTACACTACAACGCAAATCTTTACCATTGACACGTAAGGCATTATTCGCGCTGTCGCCTACTTGTTCATCAGTCTCACTCGTTGCCTTTAGATAAGTTCCGATACCTCCATTCCATAATAAATCGACTTTTGACTTTAATAATGTCCGAATCAAATGCTGTGGAGACATTTCATCCACACTGATGCCAAAAGCTTTTTTAACCTCAGGTGATAATGGAATTGACTTATCAAAACGTGAAAATATTCCGCCACCTTTTGAGATTAGTTTCTTATTGTAATCTTCCCAACTTGAACGTGGCAAATTAAATAAACGTTCTCTCTCTTTCCATGTTTTGGCAGAATCTGGGTTAGGATCAAGGAAAATATGCATGTGGTTAAATGCCGCTTTTAGGCAAATATGCTTAGAAAGTAACATACCATTTCCAAATACGTCACCCATCATATCGCCAATACCAACAACACTAAAATCTTTACTTTGGCAATCAATACCAAGTTCCCTAAAGTGACGTTTGACTGATTCCCAAGCCCCTTTTGCAGTAATTCCCATGGCTTTATGGTCATAACCTATCGAGCCACCTGATGCAAATGCATCGCCTAACCAATGACCATAATCTGCTGATATTCCATTGGCAATATCAGAGAAAGTCGCGGTGCCTTTATCGGCAGCGACAACCAAATAAGGGTCATCTTTATCATATCGTATAACATTTAGAGGATGAACAATTTTTCCTGAGACAATATTATCCGTTAAATCCAACATGCTGCGAATAAAGTTTTGGTAACAGGCAATGCCTTCTTTCATGAAAGCATCTCTATCGCCATTGGTGGGAAGTTGTTTACAAACAAATCCACCCTTTGAACCCACTGGAACAATAATAGAGTTTTTTACATTTTGCGCTTTCATCAAACCCAAAACTTCTGTTCTAAAATCTTGATAACGATCCGACCAGCGCAATCCACCACGAGCAACCTCACCCATTCTAAGATGGATGGCTTCAAACCGTGGAGAATAAGCAAATATTTCTCTAAATGGTACTGGTTTTGGCATTTGTGGAACTTTTGAAGATTTTAGTTTAAAACTGACGTATTCTTTAAAATCACCAGCATCATTTTTTTGATAAAAATTGGTGCGCAGCATAGCCAAAATAACTTCACTGTATGCACGGATGATGTGATCCTCATCTTGAGAACTCACAGAATCCAACAATGCGTTAATCACTTTTAATGCCTTTTTCTCCTGGCGTTTACGGTTAAACTTAGCTGCACCAAAATATTCATCTAAAGCATTTTGTTGGTGTTCGGTTATGCTTAAGCCTAAATGTTTTAGTTGGGTATCAAACTTCTCCTTAAATGTAAGCAAATAGTGTTTATGCTCTTTTGTACTCATGTCATCTAAAAAGATGGCAAAACGTACTCTAAACAGCTCAATCAACCATCGAGAAATATGTGATTGGGCTATTAAAGCTTTCTCAATATAATCTTGTGAAAAAGGAAGATTTGTTTGCTTCAAGTATTTACTAATCGCTCGTAAAATAATAATTTGACGTGATGATAAACCACCAAGAATTAATAGCTTATTAAAGCCATCATTATCAACCACTCCATTAACAATTTCTTTAAAAGCTTCTTTAAACCGGTCTTTGACTAAATCTAATTCCAGCTCTTTTCCTCGCACTAAGGATAAATCAAAATCTTGAATCCAAAACTGTTTTTCGTTATCAAGTGATATTTTATAGGGTCGTTCACGAACAACTAATAATCCTAAATTTTCAAGAACAGGTAAAACTTCACTTAATGGAATGGTGTTTTCACATCTAAATATTTTAAACCTAAATATATTGCGACTAATATCTTTAGGTCGGTATAAACTTAACTCTAACCCATCATTATCACTTAACTTTGCAGCATTTTCGACATCATAAGCTGCTACATTGGGAGAAACATCTTCAATGTATGCCATTGGAAAACTATTGCTGTATTTTTTACTGAGTTTATAACCGTATTCTTCACCATGTCTTTCAATTAGAATTTCTTCTAATTCATCTTGCCATGAACGTAATGCTTGTGAAATTCTATCTTCAATAGAGTTTGTATTAAGTTCATGTAATTCTTCTGAATAGACTGTAACATACAAGCGAGTTAAATTTGTTTCTTCAATCTTAACCTGAAATTCAATATGAGTTCCATTAACTTCAGATGCTAAAATATCTTGAATGGTTTCACGCACCTGAGTATTGAATTTATCACGAGGAATATGAACCAAAAATGCATAAAAACGCTTAAATTTATCCTGCCTAAAAGTGACATTCGACTTTTGTCGTTCGGCAATAGTCAAAACAGAATAAATCGTATTGAATAACTCTTCACTGCTGGATTGCATCAGCTCATCACGCGGCAAAGTTTCTATTATATGTACAATGTGTTTGCCAGTATGACTACTGCGTTCAAATTTAAAGCGTTTAATAACGCTTTTAACTTTTTCATTGATATAAGGAATATCCCAAGGGCGTGTATTTAAAGCAGCAGATGTAAATAAGCCAACAAATCGGTGCTCTCCCATGACCTTGCCTTTGTCATCAACCACAACAATACCGATATAATCAAGAGTGCCTTCACGGTGAATACGTGGACGCGCATTAAGTTTTGTTATTATAAGCAAGTCTGATTGTTTTTTAACTTGATATTGTTCATCAATCAAAGAATCCACATCGGTTAGGTATTTTTTTGATTTAAATAAGCCCAAAGCAGATTTGTTTTGCGCACTAAAGGCCTTTGACTTATCTCCGGTATTAATTTGGTAATATTGATATCCCAAAAAGGTAAAATTATCATCAAGCAACCAGTCAATAAACTTGAGTTGCTTGTTATAGGTGGTTTTGTTATCAAACTCATTAATCGCACTCTTGGCTTGAGTAATC
>JALWML010000208.1:0-1228 GCA_027083915.1 Lysobacterales bacterium
TCGCATCAGCTGCTTGTTTTATTAAGCGTGGTTGAGGATTGTCGGGGTGGATGTATAAAATGCGAGCCATAATTACACCTTTACAAAGCGGTTTTCATCGCGATTTTTTGCTACGTGTTTAGGATCCCAAACCAGTCCATTCATAATGACCCATGCGCCATGTTTGACTGTTTGAACGGCTGCGATGGCACAACCAATATTAAAAATAGCATCGGTACTTTGGAAACGTGCAGGGGTTAAGGCTCCAGTTAGAACAATTGTCTTGCCTGGTATTTTTGCTAAATAGTTGGCAGTTTCAACCATTGTGTCAGTTCCATGTGTGATTAAAAAATGAGTTTCATCTGATTTCTCAATAACTTTTTTCATTAATTCTCGATCGTCATCTGTTATGTATAGTGAATCTTTTTTCATCAATGACATGACTTCAAAGTGAAAAGCGACTTTGAATGTGTGCAATAAGTCACCAATAACAGGTGTACCAATTTGGTATTCACTTGCATCATCAAAGTAGAGTTTGTCAATTGTACCACCCGTAGTTATTATTTTTAATCGCTTCATTTTAAATTGTATTCTGTCAAAAAATCTATTTTATCCATAAATGCAGCAAAACCCAATTCAAATTTACATTGTTCTGTTGCATAATACAGTTCTAACCATAATACCTAATAAATATGCTAAAGAAAACTTATTTTTTAATTGCATTCATGCTGATGTCACTTGCAGCCTTCTCTCAAGAGCTTGAACTAGTTGAAGAGAATGAAGAAGAAATAGCGCCTATGGATTTAGTGGTGACGCAGGATGTGGTTTTTGAATTAAGAAAAAATTATGGGATTAAGGCTTCAGTAGAATTAACTCGAGCATTGTGGCAAGTCCTGCACTCCTACAGCAACCAACAGCAAGCCCAAATTATCTGGCAATCAGCAATCAACAAATCAACAACTCTGGATGATGTACTCTCACCGGTTGTGAGCTCTTACTACAATGCAGGTGAAGTGATGATTGCTTATGTGAATGGAATGAGTGAGAAAAAATGGAATAACAACAGACGGAATCCTTTAATTATTAAGGAAAAGTTAGATGATTTTTTGAGAATGAATGATGATTTAACTATTTACTTCAATATGCTTCCCATCTGGAATATCTTGTTGGAGGGAGTTGAAAAGCAGAAAAATATAAATTGGTATGCTGTTTTTCAAAAGAGTCTGAACGTATATGAGCAAAAAGAAGC
>JALWML010000208.1:1238-5477 GCA_027083915.1 Lysobacterales bacterium
AAAAGAAGCTGTTCAGGGCTCTGTTGATACGAATCTATTACCAGTAGCAGAGTCCCAGAGTGAGGATGATATAGATGAAGTAACAACAAGTGTCACTGAATTTAAAACGTGGATTCAAAGCGATAACAGGTTTGTTGATTTGGCTGTATTAATGCAAAAAGTGGATTTAGAAAAAGATAAAGGCTTGAGTTATGCCTTGATTCGTTTTGTCTTGGTAAAGGATAATGAGCAATTATTGTCCGCAACAATGAGTTGGTTTGCTCTAGCGCAGCAATTTATTGGCAAAGTTGATTCTTTTAATGAAAGTGAATTGAACTTCTATCAGCAACTTATTGAAGAAAATGACACTTGGTTTCTCAGTAAGGAACAGAATTTAATTGCGGTTGATATGCGTCTACCTGAACTAGTTGAATTGAGTTTTCATCAGTTGAAAGCCATTGTTAAAGACCCGCAAAATATCTCTCGTGTGAAATTGGCGACAGTCTATGAACTTCTTTACCCTAGTTTTGATAAATACATGAATTCTCCTTTTCGTAAAAAAATTAGAACAGATTTAGAGGTTTGTTTAAATATTAGTGAAGAATTTGCTCCTTATCCTCAAGAACCTATTGATGAAAAACAATTTAAAGGTTGCGTTGCTGATATTTATAACGCAGCAGTTAATGAGTCAACATCACGAGAACTATCAGGCACTTTAATAAAAGTAGAAAATAAACAAGCACTCGATAGAGCCTTGGCATTACCTGTTTGGCAGACAATCAATATTTTTTATGCAAATTTAGCATCGGTTGAATGCCTCAAAACAACTCAACAGTTGCCCAATCCCTTAGAATGGACAATGGCAGCAGAATCTATGCTATGGTTTGCTGATAGGTGGCCTGCTTATATGAATAAATTTCAACAAAAAAACAAGGTTCAGGATGTTATTGCAAAAGGCAGAATTTTAGTTGATGGTTTAGTCTGCACTACAACAAAGGCTGATGAATTGTTAACTACTGAATTTAATCGCATAGTGCAATCTTGGAAGCAAGTGGAAACAGATATACAAAGAGTTGTGGAAGAATTCAATGCGACCTTTTTAAAAGCTGGAAGTGATTTAGATTTAATAGACGATACTCAGAGTAAAAGTAATTATCGAGTAGAAGGAGCCAAAATAGCAGCCTGTGACGTACAGAATTCTTGTGGTGTTTTGGTGGAACTTGAGCCATCACGTGCGTTGTACAATTTATTTCCCAAGCATTTATTAATAGCTGATCAGTTAAAACTAGGTTATGTTAAGCTGTGTTATGATGATGTGGGTTGGGAAGATAGGCGGGCAGCACCGACTCATTTAGATAATAATAATGTCGCCAACTATATGGGTAAGTTTAGTTTCTCTTTGAAAGGGTTTTATAATGATCAATTAGTGTTTGCTCGCAAAATTATCGATAAACAAGAATACAATTATATCTTTGCGGCTAATACAGATGAGGTCTTGAATACTTATTGTCCCTTATCGATAGTTGGTGATAAAATTTCAACAAAATTGGAAAGAGGTACTTATGGATTGGTTCCAAATAGGTTGACTTTTTTAACAGCATCTCGGGCTAATGAAACGGATATTTTGGTAGGTAATTGGGCATCAGGAGAAGAATGGGAAAATGCAGTGCTTAGCGACGATGTTGAAGTGGTTGCTGAAAATAATTTGGATAATTTGAAAACAACTATTGTCAAGGCATATCAGGAAAAAGCAAAACAGTTACAAGATATCATCTACAGAAGTATTCTTCAGCAACAAAAAGATGCGACAGAGATACAAAAAAGTTTAGCAAGCAGTTTTGCAACCATGCAACGTCATGAGCAATTATTGTTTTCGTATAATTACCTATTGAAGATGGATGAATTAATGCAAGATGATGATTTGCATGGACTTTTCTTTGGGAATGATAAGGTTGTTGATGCATCGACAATAAATAATTATTTTGATAATCAAATGAATATTAAATTAATGCAAAGTGAAGTTGAACAAAATTTAAAATCAAATCAAGAAAAATGGAATGCTTTATCTAACCAAGTGTCCAACTCTCATATTCTTTCACTGCTGTATCGATTAGATTCACTCTATCCATAAAAAACGAAGGAATTTATTCAATTTTCGGGTCTAGGCTCATTAAACTAACAGAAAAAATACAAATTTATGAATACAATTAAACTTATTACGCTTTTATTGTTCGTCAGTATTGCTCAATTTTGTCTCGCTCAAGATGAGGAGTTACTTGATGTTGATGAGGCTTTTGCACCTAAAATACTCAATGTGAATGGTGATAGTATTACTTTGCGACTTGATATTGCTCCCAAATATTATCTCTATAAACATGCTTTTAAGTTTCCCAATGAAAACCAGAATGTGATTTTTGGAGAAGCACAAATTCCTGATGGGCATAAAAAAGATGATGAATTCTTTGGTGAGGTTGAAACTTACCACGATAAAATTGATATTGTTATTCCGTACACCAATAAAGATGTGAAACGCACCACAAAGTTTAAGTTTAAATACCAAGGCTGTGCAGAGGCAGGGGTTTGTTATCCACCTCAGACAAAAGAAGTTGAAATAAAGTTGCCTATACAGCAAATTGCCACTATGCCAACCAATACTTTAGGGACTCAAGCCAGTAATGGATTAGGACTTAATTCTGGCGGTTCAGACTGGAATGGTCAAAGTGATATGGTATTACCCGAGTCTGAAGCTTTTAAATTTGAAACCATTGCTTTGGATGCAAACAAATTGTCAGCTCGTTTTACTATGGGTGATAACATCTACTTATACAAAGACAAGGTAAAATTAAAATCTTTAACTAAAGGAATTGATATTGGTGACCTTAAATTCCCCAAAGGTAAAATCAAACAAGACCCTCACTTTGGTGATGTTGAAGTGTTTTTTGGACAGGTAGAAGTTGATATTCCCGTTACTCGTCGAGCAGAATCTCCCAACCAACTGCAATTACAGGCAGAGTTTCAAGGCTGTGTAGATGAAGGAATATGTTATCCGCCATCTCAAAGAATCATTACAGTAGATTTACCTAATAGAGTGCTTATTTCAAGTGATGTTAAAAGCACCAATGATGCCGCACAAATATCAGAACAAGACCAAATTCAAAATGATTTAGCAGAAAATTCGTGGTGGAAAACTATCATTAAATTCTTTGGTTTTGGTTTGTTATTGGCGTTAACACCATGTATTTTCCCTATGATTCCAATTTTATCTGGATTAATTATGGGGCAAGGTGAGGTTACTCGCAGTCGTTCCTTTATGTTATCTTTGGTTTATGTGCTGGCTATGGCATTGGCTTACACAACAGCGGGAGTAATTGCTGGCATGTTAGGTGCAAATATACAAGCAGCCTTACAGGTTGAATGGGTGATTATATTATTTAGCTTGGTTTTTGTCGCACTGGCTATGAGTATGTTTGGTTTCTATGATTTACAATTACCAGCCTCTTGGCAGGCAAAATTAACAGGGGTCAGTAATAATCAAAAATCAGGATCCTATATTGGCGTTGCAATAATGGGCTTTTTATCTGCTATTATTGTTGGCCCTTGTGTTGCTCCGCCTTTAGCAGGTGCTGTGCTTTATATTTCTAATACAGGTGATCCTGTTGTTGGTGGTTTTGCCTTATTTGCTATGTCAATAGGCATGGGTGTGCCTTTATTGTTGATTGGCGCATCGGCAGGGAAATGGATGCCACAATCGGGTGGTTGGATGAATGTCGTCAAATCGTTTTTTGGTATTGCATTACTCGGTATGGCTATTTGGTTCTTGTCACGCATTATACCGGCTAAAACCACTATGATTCTCTTTGGAATATTAGCCTTGGTGTCTTCAGTATTTTGGTACCGTTATGCTGTCAAAAATATTAGAAAAGGCAGCAAGCTTATCTGGTTGTTTTTACTCTTTAAAATTGCACTTATTGGTGTAGGCGCTGCTGAAATTTATGGTGCTATAAAAGGCAATACTGACTTCATACACCCTTTGACAGAAAAACACGAATTTGAATTTCAGAAGATTACGAATCTACAAGAGTTGCAGCAAATTGTTTCTGGTTCAACTAAGCCTGTTTTGTTGGATTTTTACGCCGACTGGTGTACGGAATGTTTGCATATGGAAAGAACGACTTACAGTGATGAAGCGGTGAAGAGTGTATTATCTGATTTTACCGTTTTAAAAGCAGATGTAACAAAACAAAACAAGGCTGATAAAGC
>JALWML010000209.1 GCA_027083915.1 Lysobacterales bacterium
GCTTCACAGACTGTGAAAGTATTCACTTTTAAACCCTGTAGAATCAACCATTTTTCTATTTTATAATTTGTTTTCTATCACTTATAATTTTGTTCTATATGGCAATATTTGGTCTCAATTAGGCTTTTTAACTGCTTTATTGGCATCATTTCATACTTTAATACCTGCACCATTTAGCTAATAAGCATATTGCTCCCTTTTTGTACAATGTTTAATGAATGCCGTTATGCCAATTATGTTTAAAACTCTTGTAAAGTTATAACTCATAACCATTAAACTAAATTCACCTTGGCATTTCTCTAATCCTCGCATGAGAAAATGGTGCACTCCTGCTCTGCATTTTATCGTTCCAAATGGATGTTCTACCATCGAGCCTCGTTTTTTCATAACTTGCGGGTTGTCATTTAATCGTTGTTGATTGCGTTCCAACACTTCTTCATGTTCCCAACGATAGAGTGAACGTGTTTTAGATTTCTTACCTAAACATTTATCTCTAATCAGGCAATTGTTACAGTCGGTTCTTGAGCTTTTATATTGATGCATATTTTTACCATTATCTATTATCACCTTTCCTTTTTTTAGTAATGGTTTTTGCTCCGGGCAATAATAACAACCCTCACTTTGGTCATAGGTGAAATTACCTTTAACAATCTTGTTTGTTCTATTTGCTCTTCTTTGTTTGGGAACGTAGGTAGTAATATTGTTATCTTCGCACTCTTTAAGCTCCTTACTATCATAGTATCCTGAATCGGCGACCCCTGTTAGTTTTTCAATTTCTAAAACTTGTTTTGTTTCATTGAGCCTTTCAAATAGTTGAGCACAATCATTACTATCTTGAGTTAATTTTTCTTCAATTATTAGGTTATGCTTATCATCAACGACCGATTGAGCATTATAGCCTGCAACAGTTTTACCTCTTTTCCTCAATAACCTAGCATCAGGATCTATGGTCGAAATTTGTGTATCTTCGCTATTTCTTAATTCTTCTTGTAGTGCTAACTTTTCTTCTTGCTTCTTTTTAAGTTTTTCAAGTTTATCAATTAAGTCTTTATCGTCAGAACCTGATGTATAATTTGATTCATCTTCTTGTTTGTCCTGATTATTGATTCTGTCTTGGTATTCTTGTATTTTGTTTTCTATACCAGTAAGTTGTTTCTTTAGGTTGTTTTCAGTATAAATGCTACTTTTATTGGCGCTAGCTTTTAAAAATGTTCCATCAACAGCAACCAGTTCTTTGCCAAACAAATCTAATTCTTTACACAGCAATACAAAATCTTTATTGGCTTTTCTTAATGCTTTGGCATTGTCGCTTCTAAAGTTTGCTATTGTTTTGTAACTGGGTTTTGAATCTGACATCAACCAAATAACTTCCAAATTGATTAAGCATGCTCGTTCTAGTCTTCGAGAGCTGTGAATTCGATTAAGATAGCCATAAAGGTAGAGTTTCAATAATGTCTTAGGGTCATATGCAGGTTGACCTGAGGTGATTATTTGTTTACTTGTTTTAAACTCAAGTATTTCTAAATCCAAACCATCAACATAAGCATCAATTGCACGTACTGTATTGTTCTGACCAACATATTCTTCAATACTTGGTGGGAACAATAGGCTTTGTTCTCGGTTTTTTGTTGCTTTATAGCGTCTCTTTCTCATAATCTTGGTTGTTCTTTTGCTTCTTATATTATAACTTAATTTATGCCTAAATTGGAGAGGAATACTTTCACAGTCTGTAAAGCCAACTACTCGTATAAGTATTATTATTACTCATTGTTGTAGGGTGGGCTTGCCCACCGTTTTTATATTATTGAGCTTCCAGTTCTTCTATTTTGTTTTTTAATATAGCCAATGTAAGAACATCTTTTAGAACAATTTCATTATTTTCATCAAGCTCTTGAAGGTAGGTTATAGCCCCACTAATAGTTAAAAGGCCAAGTGAACCTTTTAATGTATATGGAGAGCTATAGTCACTTCGTTTGTAGTAATTGTTCTTTTTATTCAGACTTACAAACATAACTGCTGTATCACCAATATTGTAATGGTAACCAAAACTATAATCGATACAATTATCATTGTCACATCCACCTAACATTTTTACTTCTATTTGGTCGTCTAAATACTCGCCTTTTAAAATGTCTTTTATTTTAAAAACAAAAGTAGTAAATATTTGAGGTTCTCCTTCCCATGTTCTAACAACTTTGCCATTTTCGTATTGACTATATTGACTTTTAATATCAGGTTCTACCTGTGAATAAATATCAATAACCACTCCTTCAAATATAATTTCAGCTATTTCTATCCGAACAGGTAGTGGTTTCCAAAGCATTGTTGAAGAATGAGTGTTCATAAAGAAAAACAATGCGATAACCAACAACACTTTATATTTTATTTTATTCATTATTTGCATCAATTTTATCTCTCAAAATATCAAGTGTTACAGTGTCTTGTTTATGATTTGTTTTACTTATTGGTGCAAATATTGGAGCCCAATCAGTATCTGTTATAACTTCAATTTTGCCATGGATTAAAAAAGCTGTTTTATCATCTTGTGTTGAGTAGTAAAAATCATTTAATTCATCATGATTTAGAAATAATAAAGCTCTCTTAATAACATCATCTTTTTCGTAATAATAAACACCTTTATTGTATTTTGCACCTATTTTTAAATCATTATCATAGCCGCCACGTAGTTTAACGGCAATCGTATTACCTGGCAAACTCCCTTTTAATACTTCTTCAATACTAAAAACATGAGTTGTAAAAACCATATCTTTATTTTTTCCTTTGCTTATAACGATTGATTCCAATCTCTCATACCTATCTATTAATTTCCCTATAAAAATAACATCTGAATTCTTGATATATTCATCAAAAGTGATATTGTTCTCTGCATGAGTATAATTGACAGTGCAGATTAAACAAATGTAAGTGATAAGCTTTTTTATTGCTATATGAAAGTTTCTGTTTTTAATTTTTCTATCCTCTTTTAAAATATATATACAGTGAAGTCCCTTGTGAGTAACTTGCCTGATTTAACTAATAAGTTACAAGTTGAACAAGCCCCCAAAAGGTAAACCACTACTTTGGGATTTACTATTATTTTTGGATTTTCTATTGTTCAAAACCACCTTTCTTGATGGTTTTATAATTCTTTTGATGCCATTTTCCTAATGCCATCACGGACTCTATTTTATTTTCATTATCCAATATTATAAGATCAGCATCTTTACCAATTTCTAGTTTTCCTTTATTGTTTAGGCGTAATAATTTAGCTACATTACTTGTGAATACGGGCATCACTTCATTTACTTTATAGCCATCATCTAATAATTCTCTCAGTGTATCGCTCAATAATGTGCAACGACCATAATCTAAATGCAATAACTCTCCCTGTTCATCAAAATGCGGTAGGCAGCCACCACCGTCGGATGAAATGGTAAATTTTTCTCTATCGAATCCTCCTTTCATGTAACGCTTGAATGATTCGGCTGCGGAATATTCTTCGGTACTTTCGGTAGGAGGAAAAGCAGTCACGTCAATGTTGATTCCTCGTTTTGTTAACTCACAAGCTTGCTCAAATAAAGGAATGTTTCGATTGCAATGGGTTGGATTTAATACACGTGCAGGTATTTCAGTTTTATCCAGTAAATTTTCAATCAAATCCAATTTGCGTGAACCATCACCTAAATGAAAATGAACAATACCAGCCTTACCAGTCATGATACCAGCCACATGGACATCACCAGCAATCCTAGCTATTTCATCAAAAGTGGGTTGCGATGAACGATGATCTGAGATTGCCAGTTCTCCAACACCAATTATTGGTTCGATGTGTACTATATCTTTTCGCACATTTCCAGTTAATGTGGATAATGGTATGTGATAACCGCCAGTATAACACCATGCACTTAATCCATCTTCTCGAAGCGCATAAACTTGTGCTATAACTGATGAGGTATTGCGTGTGGTATCATCCGTACCTAATAAACCAATAACTGTTGTTACGCCAGCTTTAGTGTACTGTGATAAATGCAGAGCAGGGACTTTGGTTTTAAATCCAGCCTCGCCACCGCCACCTGTAATGTGTGCATGAGCATCAATAATGCCAGGAACAACTCTTTTGCCAGCAAAGTCTTCATCACTTGTTAATAAATTTGTATCAATTTCAATTGGATTTTTGCTAATGGCAATAATTTTACCAGCAGCAATCAATAAATTTTTTATACCTTGATTTTCTGGCGAATAGAGATTGACATTATTTAATCGGTGAAGCATTTCTGAACTATTATTTTGTAAAATGTAATGGTACAACAAGGCGAAATTGAACTCTAGGTATTTTAGTCAAATCCTAATGATGAATTAAGTTTATACCCGAATATTTCATACAATCGGTATAAAATAAGGTATATTTCTTTATTTGTCATAGTGTTAGCCTCAAATTGTTACAGTTACAGTTTGTACCTGAATGGTTTTATGAAAAAAATGGCTTCATAGCTTGCATAAAATCGCTCGAAACCTAAGAATGACTAGGTATGAAGCGATATTTATACAATCTATTTTGCCATTTCTTCCCTAAACAGACTGTGAAAGTATTCTAATGACTAGTAAAAATGGTATAAAATCCGCTGCTTTTTGTTAAAAAACTTGGAATTAGCTAGCTAGTCACTGCGTTTTCCGCCTCAATCAGCACATTTTCAACTCATTTTTCTTTCGCCCTATAATACTTTCACAGTCTGTAAACTCCATTCTAGAATGAAATATTCGGGTTAACGAGATATTCAGAAAAAATCAACTCAAGTTCTTTACGAGATAATTTTCTGTAGAAAAAATCTATTCCAACAACTAATGAATAGAGGATTAATGCATGCCTTTTTATTTCATTTTCATCCGAATATATTCCAGATAACAATTTTATCAAATATGTGTAACGTTGCTTGTAAACCTTGTGTACAAAACGTTTAACTGTATCATTTTTTTGTGCCCACGCATTAATCTCAACTTCTAAGCGATTGCCTTTTAGTGTTGAATCTATGCATTGTTCGCATAAAAGTGATAATTTGTGCTTATTGTCTGCACCTACTTCAGCTAATTTGATGAATTGTTGGGTAAAACGGTGTTTCCAATAGCCTAAAATTTGCTCTTCATAATCCTCTTTAGATTTAAACCAATGGTAAAAACAGCCTTTTGTTACATTTAACTTTAAACAAAGTTCGTTGATTTTTAGTGAACCTAAGCCTTCTTCACCTAATGTTCTTAAACCTAAGGTTAACCATGCTTGCCTGTTATTATTTGTATTTACTTGCACTCTTGTTCTCTGTATTTACTTAAATTTGTTACTTTATTTTTTCAGTTATCTACATGTATGAGGAATTAATATGAATTTAAAATTTATTACAAATTATAAAAATTGTTCTGAACATACTTAAAGGTATGTTATAGTGTAACTCGACATACCGCAAGGT
>JALWML010000210.1 GCA_027083915.1 Lysobacterales bacterium
TTTTTAATAAATTTCTCTTTTAACTCATTTGATGGCATTGCAGACATTAATACCACTGGTACATTATTTTTATTCTTTCTTAACTCTTTTAGAAAAGTGGGTGCAATAGCCGTGCCAACATTTAAATCGGTTAAGACCAAGTCTACATTGGTCTTTAATAGAATAGCTTGCGCATCTAAAAAACTCAATGCTGTTATTGTTTTAAGCTTAGTTTTATCTAAAAACGCTTCTATTAAATCAAGCACATCCTGATCATCATCTATAACCAGCAGAGTTTTGCCTTGTAACTCCGTAGTTTGAGAAAGATTAATGTTCTCTTGGTTTTTAGTAACCTCACCAACAGGCAGAAGCAATTGAAACACTGAGCCAACATTTCTTACTGATTCTTTAAGTTGTAATTTACCACCTATGGCATTAGCCAATTTTTGACTTATAAACAAACCAATTCCAGAGCCTTTTCCATCACCTTTGTTTACCCTTTCCCAGGGATTAAATATGTTTTCTTGTTGTGTTTTATCAATGCCAATTCCTGTATCAGATACCAAAAATTCATACTGATCTTGTGTTATGTTACAGCTTATTGTAACGGAACCATGGTTGGAATATTTAACAGCATTATTTAGTAAGTTTATTAATATTTGTCTTGTGCGAGTCACATCAATATTAATAGTGCTCTCTTGCGTGTTCTCTGCATTAACATAGATATCTTTTTCAAGTGCTGCAGGCAAAATTGTATCAACCAAAGAACCAAGAAAGTCTGTGACATTAACTGCTTCAATATGAGTTGACATACTATCCACTTCTGTTTTTCCAAACAATAAAGTGTTTTCAATTAAATGTTGTAAATAGATAGAGTTACGGTGAATGACTTTTAAGTTGTGGTTGTTTTTATCCTCTTCTAACAGAAGCTCACAATAGCCTAATATGGAAGTTAATGGTGTTCCTAGTTCATGAGAAAGCATTGCAATTAATGTGGCTTTTTCTTGATTTGACTTTTTTAAGCTCTGCTTGGCTAACTCTAGTTCTTCTGCTATTCGTTTAAATTTGTTTTTAGAAATGTTGTCTTCGTGTGCAAATTGTTGATACTTTTGGGTCACTTGAAAAATTTCAGATTTATCAACAAAAATAAGGAAATTATTACCATCTTTATTGATGAAATAGATATTGCATACACTGTTTTCATTTAGGTTGTAAAAAGGAATTTCAAACTCTTCTTCATACATTTCGGATAAAAAACCAGGCAATACATCTGTTACTTTAACCCCTTTTTGTGGGGTTGTTAGCCCAAGTTGTTCTGGAGACCCAAAGACTTGTTTAATGCTTAAGTCATTGGTCAATTGAAAGCAAAAATACCCTTGCTTTTCTTTATTCTGTAGGAGAAAGTTTTTAACGATTTCAGGAATCATAATGGGTTCAACAGTAAGGAAGCTAGTTTTGCAAACCCTGCCTCAACATTTTCACCTGTTTTAGCACTGGTTTCATAGACAGCATAATTAAATTCTTTTAAAGCATTAATTTCTGTTTCATTTATAATCCAATCATCAACTAAATCACATTTATTGATAAAGCAGACAGAAGGAACTTGCTTAATTTCAGGTAATGAATTATTAATCGTGTCAATGATATTAAATGACTCAGGTTCTGTGCCATCAACAACCCAAATAAGCCCATGCACTCCTCTTAAGTAGTGAGCATAATGCCCATCTTGTTCAAAACCAGCAATATCCCAAATAACTAAAGAAATTTCTTTATCATCTACATGCATTTGTTTTGTAGAAATACTCACTCCAACAGTCGTTTTATATTTTTCGCCAAACTGTTTATCTATAAATTGCTTAACAAGACTAGTTTTGCCAACAGCAAATCGTCCTATTAAACATATTTTTTTTGCGACTGACATTTTAATCTCTTATAGTTGTTTGATATCAAAAGTAACCCCTAATAATGAAAGGTTTTTTCTTCGATTATGTTCTGAACATTTCTTAACAGTGGTGTTTATGTAAATTTCTTCATTAAGTGATTGGGTTATTAATTCTTTAACTAGGTTTGCTCGTTGTAAAGAATAATCATCACTTAATAGACCTGCACAGTCACTTGTTCCAATAATTGAAAATTCCATTTTAGCCTGCTTTTTACTCAGTAATTGTAAATTTTTAATAATAAAACCAAGTTGTGCATTGATATAGTCTTTGTTTTTTATATCAGGAATTTGAATAAAAGTTTGATTGATTTGGTTTAACAATAGGGATAAATCCTCTTTTTTCTCCTTCTTGGGTAAATTTGTTACAACTAACTTATTGTCAATTTCTTCAATTCCATCAATTGCATAAAGTTTACTAAGTAGCAATTGATTTTTACCATAAGCTATATTTCCAGATAGCTCTAAATGTCCCTGTTTAAATTGTGATTTGACACCTTTGTAGTTAGATAGAGCTCGCTTAATTCTTTTCTTTATTATTGACTCATCAAGAGAACTGTATGGTTTAGTAATAAGAGTTACAGCCTCATCTGAAAGAACACTGGTGTCAGCAAGTGGGTCAAGTAAGCCATAGATGTGATAGCTATCACCATCACGCTCGATTTTTTGAACATATAAACCCTCTATACTGTTGCTTTTTTCAATTACTTTGTTCAGCGCTTGCTTTTTGTTGTAAGACCAATAAAAGATAGCAGAGATTATCAGCAATAGAATGATTACCCAAGGCATTATTTTGGTTTCTTTTTTGGTTTCAGAAAGGCTTTTAGTTACTAGTTTTCCTCGTAGGTAATCATTTAACTCAAGGTTGTTTTGGTATAAATCTTCTTGCAATAATACTTCTGAATAATCTGCATGAATATTTTCAATTATTTCTTGGAATTTTTGTTTTAAACGTTCTGTTGGATTGCCTTTAACAACGGCAGCAAGGTAGACCTTAGGGCCTGTTGCAATGATAAAATTTTGGTTTTTTATCTCAACACTTTGTAGGTGAGCATCATCAGAATCAAATGAATCTTCAATAAATGATTGAATCGCTGTAAGCATGGCAGAGATGGCATTATTGTCTTTTAATAAATCATCAGAGCCTGCATGTTCGATTAATAAGCCATTTTCTTTATTGATTAAAAATATATCAGATACTTGGTATCGAATAGTTTTTTGAAACAACATTTCTGGATAAGTTATTCCAGCTTTTTTTGCTTGCCATCTCCACTTTAAAGACTTGATTGAAAAATCTTGTTCAATGGCTCGATTAATATCGGATACAAATTGCTTAATGCTATTGGTAACTGTTTTACGAATGAGTTGCCCCATAATTGGCAACAAGGCATCTATGATAGATTGTTTGCTTTCGGAAAATGCACGCAGCACACCTGATTTTATCGGCTTTTCTAGTGCGCGTTCTAATTGCGGGTCTCTTTTTTGAGAACGCTTTATTGCATTTGAAAGTACCTTTGCTACTTCATCAGTAAACCTTTCTTCAGATAAAAGTTTGTCTTTAAGATGATTAAGAACCTCCAGCTCTTCCTTTAGCAAAAGAGACTTTAATATGTCACGTTCTTTACTCATGTGAAATGAATTAGTCTGCCAACTTTGTTGCCATATCCTTGAGAAGTTGTGCTAAGTCCTTTCTGTGACTGGCCTTGTTATCAAGTTTTTGAATTTCCATTTGTAACTGGTTGACCAGATCAGATTCAGTTTCTATAATTTTAGCATTAATTGTAGACTCTAACTTATTTAGTGCTTGAGTCTGTTGTTGTTCCAACTGTGCGTTGTCAGCACTGAGCTCTTTATTGGATTGATTGATTTGTTCTTTAAGTTCTTTAGTTGTTTTATCAACTTTATCTGCTAACTTCTCAATGGCATTTGAAAGGTTTTTTTCCAAAGCCGCGAAGCGTTTTTCAATCAAGCTAATTTGCTCACCAAAAAGTATGTCTCGGATTTGATCAACTGAATTAGGTGTAGTTGTTTCTGTTTTCTTTGTACTCATTTGCTTATATTTGATTTTGATTGATTAGTTTATATCCTTGGTGGTAAATGGATACCAATTTCCAGCCATTTACACCGTTTAAGAGAAGTTTTTTACGCAACCGACTGATATGTGTATCAACGGTTCTGGTATTTATTTCTGAACTTTTAACCCATATAGATTCAAGCAATTGATCTCTTGATATTAAGGCACCTTCATTGTAAAAAAAGTATAAAGCCAATTCAAACTCTTTATTTGTAAGGGAGACATTAGTGCCATTATAAGAAACAATATTGGCTTTTTTATTGAAAGTATAAGGATCAGAATGTATTTCCTGATCATCATGACTAAGTCTTCTTGTTACGGCATTTATCCGAGCTTTTAAAATTCCCTCACTCACCGGCTTTACAATGTAGTCATCAGCACCGTCAGTAAGTGCTGTTACAATGTCATCCTCGGTATTTCGCGAGGTTAAAAAGATAACTGGGATTTGGTCGTATCGACTGCCTTTGAGCCAATGCAATACATCCAAACCACCCACCTTAGGAAGGTTCCAGTCAATTAATAAAACATCTGGAACTTCAAAAGGTATTTCTTTAATCAAGTCTCTAGCTTTGTCGAAAACTTTACACTCATAATCATCCAACCACAAAGTGTATAACTCTGATTGATCCGTATCATCTTCTAAAATATATATCTTCATATTTCTCTCACAATATTTTTATATATCGAACTGCATTCTTGCCTTATATCTTACAATAGTTTTCATTGTCACACTAACTGGTTGATATTACAATAAATAAATTATAGTAAAGCTGAATAATTAACAACCTTTGCTAATCAAGGAATAATTTTATTGTTTATTACCAACCACAATCTCGATTTTTATTTTGCTCGTCTAACCAGCTTTTCAATGGAGCAAAATAATCAATCACAGCTGTTGCATCCATTTCACGTGAGTTTGCAACAACTTCTAAAGCATCTTGCCAAGGTTTTGATGCGCCCATTTCCAGCATTTTTGTGAGTTTTGCTCCAGCTTCTTTATTGCCATAAATCGAGCATTTGTGTAATGCGTCTTTGTTACCCGCTGTTTTGCATAGTTCACGATGAAATTGAAATTCCAAAATATGTGCTAAAAAATAACGGGTATAAGGAACTCCAGCAGGGATATGGTATTTAGCACCCGGGTCAAAATTATTCTCAGAAATAGCAACAGGAGATTTTACGCCTTGGTATTTGTTGCGTAATTGCCACCAACCTTTGTTGTATTGATCTTCAGAGATTTCACCATTGAAAACTTTCCAACGCCACTGGTCAATCATTAAACCAAAGGGCAAAAAAGCAACTCTATCAAGCGCCATTTTCATTAACATGCCCAAGTCACTTTCACTTTTAGGAGCTTTTTCCAATAAGCCTATTTTAGCTAAATATTCTGGTG
>JALWML010000211.1 GCA_027083915.1 Lysobacterales bacterium
CTCGAAAATATTGTCCTCCTGTCATTTGGGCTATTTTTCTTAATGTTGCTTCATCTAAGTCCAATGATGGATTAACTCGTCTATTACCAAATATGGTGCGGCGATACACTTCATCTGCACCAATACCGATAGTGTAAATCTTTAAACCTTCTTTTTGCGCTAATTCAGCGGCTTTCAATGGTTGTATCTCACCGGCTGTGTTTTGTCCATCGGTTAATAGAATTAAAATACGATTATTGTCGGTTGTTTTACGCACGCGTTTAACAGCCAACCCAATAGCATCTCCGATAGCCGTTGCTTTTCCCGCAATACCTATGATGGATTCATCGAGTAAAGTTTTGACTGTTTTTCTATCAAAACTCAGTGGTGTTTGTAGATAAGCTTGTTGCCCGAATAGAATCAATCCAATTCGGTCACCCTTTCTTCGTTCGATAAAATCACCTGCCACATACTTAATCATGGTTAATCTATCGACTTCACGACCATTAATTTTCATGTCTTTTTCTTGCATAGAACCAGAAACATCAACAGCCATCATTAAATCACGCCCTTCAACCGGCAAAGCAATAGCATCACCAACCCATACAGGTTTTGCCGCTGCTACCAACAACAATAACCAAGCAATAATAGCTAATAATTTTAACCACCATTTGGTTTGTTGATTAATACTGGATAAAGATTGCCAAAAATGATTGAAAAATGGCACCTTCACCGTGGTTATACTGGCTTGTTTAACCGCAGGCAGCAACCACACCAAAAGTGGTAGTGGCAATAATAAAAACACCCATATCCATAGAAACTCTAACATTATTTTTGCTCCTTTTGCTTCATGGCAGCAGGAAAATAATTTCTTACTGCTACAATAAGACTAGGGACATCAAAATCAGGTGATTGAATGTATTGGGCTTGCGTCAATGGTACAGTAAACTGACTAAATATATCTCCATCAGTTTTACTGTTTAAGTAATCAATCCACTGTTGTCCTGTTAAGGATGTCGCTGCTGAATCTTTAAGTACAAAACGCACAAATCGTTTGAGTAAATCAGAAACTGCCACGGCTAATTTATGTTTATCTTTATTTGTACGGTACTCATCATGAATTGCTGTTAATTGCTGTTGCAATAAGGCAATAAGTTGTTTTTTCTTGTGTTGCTTTTTCCAATACTTATACAAAAAATAAGTTGCTATCAATGCCAAAACAATCAAAACCCACCAACCAGGAGCTAGTGGCCATATACTAGGCGCATCTGGCATGTGAATATCGCGTAATTGCAATTGTTGTTGTGCTGCCGTTTTATCCATTACAGTGCTTTCCTCCATGAAGACCACGCAGCACTTGGTGATTTAAGACCTTGTTTAATTTTTTCTTCCAATTTATCATCAGTCATGACCGGAATTACTGGTACGCCTGATTTTTGAATATTTTCATAAATGTTTTCTAAATGCTGATTCTGTTTTTGTTGCATGCTTTTCTTTTCAGATTCTTTTGCGCTATTAAACACAACGATTTTATCTTGATTTTGAATACCATAAACCGCAGGCAAAGGAGTACTGACTTCAAATTGGTCAGAAATAAACAAAGACAAAATGTCATTATGTTTACTTAATTGTATTAAGTGCCTTTTAACATCCTTTCCTAAATGGTAAAAATCACTAACAACAATGACTAACGAGCCAGGACGAATAATCGTACGCAAACGTTGTAGGGCTTCTTCTAATGGCGTAACATTGTCTGCTTCATGATTAGATGATTGCACCAAATGAGCAATTAAACGCATCATTCCGCGCTTGCCGCCGACAGGTTTTTCATGGTGAATTCCATTTTTACCATAACTCATCACACCGACTCTATCGCCATTTTTTACTGCTGCCCATGCTAATAAAGAAGCAGCCTTTGCAGCAGTAACAGATTTAAACTCTTTTCGCGTACCAAAGGACATAGATACATTTGTATCCATTATAATATGAATCGGTCTTTCGCGTTCTTCTTGAAACAACTTAGTATGAGCTGTACCAGTTCGTGCGGTCACTAACCAATCCATATTTCGAATATCATCACCCGCTTGATAGACACGAGACTCTTGGTAGTCCATTCCTCGTCCACGAAAACGCGAGTCATGCAAGCCCGAAATCGCAGAAGTTGCCTTCTTACGACTCGAGAGTGACAAGGTTTTTGCATAAGACTGCTGTTCAACCAACGCCTTAGTTGTGACTTGTGTAGCTGAGTTCATCATTTAAACGATAGGTACCACTCGAAGTAATCGATCAATAATATCATCAGGTGTAACACCTTCTACTTCTGCTTCAAAGCTTAAAATCAGACGATGACGTAAAACATCATGAATAACAGCATGAATATCTTCCGGCAACAAATGATCTCGCCCTCGTAGAAAAGCATGAGCTCGCGCACATCTATCCAATGCAATAGTCGCACGTGGTGAACCACCATAATTTATCATCTCTGCTAATTGTTTGTCGTATTTTGCAGGATTACGAGTAGCTAGAATGAGCTCAACCATGTAATTTTCTAAGTTTTCTGCAACATAAAGATTTAACACGTGTTGTTGAGCAGCAAAAACCACTTCTTGGGTTAAAAATACAGAATCTTTTGCTGGCTTTTCATAACCATCCATATCACGATTTTGAGCCAACTTTAGAATATCTTTTTCAGTTTCTGCATCAGGATAATCAATGGCGACATGCATTTGGAATCTATCCAATTGTGCTTCTGGCAAGGGATAAGTTCCCTCTTGTTCAATGGGGTTTTGAGTCGCCATAACTAAAAACAATTTAGGCAATGGATAAGTTGTGCTACCTATTGTAATCTGTTGTTCTCCCATTGCTTCCAATAATGCTGATTGTACTTTAGCTGGAGCTCTATTAACTTCATCGGCTAAGATTAGATTATGGAATAACGGGCCTTTTTGAAATTCAAACTCACCTGTTTGTGCGCGGTAAATTTCAGTTCCAGTTAAATCAGAAGGTAATAAATCTGGTGTAAACTGAATGCGTTTAAAGTCACCTTCAAGCCTATCTGCCAATGCTTTAATTGCCGTAGTTTTTGCTAAACCTGGAGCTCCTTCAACCAACAAGTGCCCATGAGACAATAATGCCATTAGCAACCTATCGACAAGCTTGGCTTGTCCAAAGATTTCTTGGGATAATGATGCACTTACTTTTTGAAAGATTTGTGCAGTTTGTGTTATGTTATTTTCTGAATTATTTTTATCCATATTCATCTGCTTATTTTTTTGACCATGTTATGACAGTTGGCTTATAATAAGGTTCAATATTGTCGATTTCAAGTGAGAAATATCATGATTAAAAAATTAGCCTTCATACTTAGCATTGTTATTATCAATGCCTGTGCCCTGCAAACTCCCGTCATAGCTAACGATTCTACGGGAAATGATGAGTTTGAAATTCACAAATTAGTTATACAAATGAATACCAGAGATCCTGAAATTCAAGCAGAAGTTTTATCTAATATTGTCAATGTTTCTAAGTATTATGGTGTTGACAATGTAGAAATTGAATTAGTTGCCTATGGCCCTGGTATATATTTTGTCACTAAACAAAGTGAATTTCGTAAACGCATTGAAAGTCTAATGATGCAAGATGTAACATTTACAGCATGCGGCGATACAATAAAAACAATTAAACGCACCAAAGGAATCGATTTAGATTTGATTGATGATGTTGTGGTGGTTAGAAATGGTGTCCCACGTATGATGGATTTACAGCAACAAGGTTACTCTTATTTAAGCCCCTAATGATGATTTGATTGCGAAAGAAAAAAATATGCCACAAAATAGAACCAGACCCACCCAATTGTTATTCAAAAAAGCTTTGAAATAGTTAGCAATATTGCGCGATTTTAACAGCCTATTTTGGTAGATAAAAAGTATTACGACAACAACTAAAGCTATGTAGTATGGGCTATTCATTTCAAGTTTTAGCCCCAACAAAAGCAGCACTAACATCATCATTGCTTGAATAATCGCAATAATAATATAATCCAAATCACCAAATAATATTGCAGTGGATTTAATACCCGCTTTAAGGTCATCTTTTCTATCTACCATTGCATACATTGTGTCATATGCTGTTGTCCAAAATATATTTGCAATAAATAACAACCACGCTTCTGGAGGTATTGAGTTCTGAATTTGGGCAAAAGCCATTGGAATAGATAAAGCAAACGAAATACCTAAATACAATTGTGGCAAATAGGTATGGCGTTTCATAAATGGGTAAGTGATAGCAAAAAATGCAGCTATAACCGCTATAATAATAGCTAATTTATTTAAGAAAATAAGTAATGATGCTGCCATTAATAATAACACTAGAAAAAATACTAAAGCATTTTTTACCGGCAAATCATTTACTGCTAAAGGTCTTTCTTTGGTCCGTGTTACTTTTCCATCGAAATCTTTATCAGCAATATCATTAACCACACAGCCTGCAGAACGCATGAGGAAAACACCTAAACCAAAAATCAACAAATACTTAAAGGGAGGTACACCATGTGCTGCAATCCACAAACCCCACAAAGTTGGCCACAGTAAAAGCAGCGTTCCAATCGGTCGATCAAATCGAATAAGCTGTAAATAAGGAGTTATGGTTTTACTAATGTTTGTAACTGGCATTTAATAAGATAAATTGGTATTAATTTTTGGATTTTTATTCTACCATTAGCTTACTCTAAACTGAAAACAAAATATGTTTAATATTGTCTTATTTGAGCCCGAAATTCCACCCAATACGGGTAACATTATTCGTTTATGCGCCAATACAGGTGCTCAACTGCATTTGATTCATCCACTTGGATTTGAAATGGGTGAAAAAGCACTTCGACGTGCAGGACTTGATTACCACGAATATGCCCAAGTCAAAGAATACGCAAATTTTGCCGATTTCATCAATCAAGCACAACCTCAAAACTTATATGCACTAACAACAAAAGGTAATAAAAACTATTGTGATATTTCTTATAAAAAAGGAGATTATTTTATTTTTGGCCCTGAAACCCGTGGCATTCCTGTAGACATTCTTGATTTGGATTGCATCACAAACAAAGTATTACTGCCCATGAAAAAGGAATCTCGCAGTTTAAATCTATCTAACACGGCAGCAATTATGCTTTATGAAGCACTAAGACAAGTTGGCTTTCAAGGAATGTAGCTCCAAGACTACCAATAATGATTAACTGATAAGCCATAAAATGAAAAGTCTTCATTGATAAATTGACCATAAGGTGATTTTCCATCGTAGTATTCAAATAATAATTGTAAAGGTCTATCAAAAAATCCTGTGTATTCAACACCCGCCTTAAAACTAATATTTGGATGCCAATCAGAGGCTTGCCATGATT
>JALWML010000212.1 GCA_027083915.1 Lysobacterales bacterium
CTTAAACTAACTTCTTCCTCACTTTGTTGTCCTTGCACATGCAAAGATAGTAAGATAAAGATAAGAATGTAGGCTTTAGACATGAAATTATAGACAGAAAACGAAACGTTATTATAAAATGCATGACTCTTTTTTAACAAGAAAAACTTGAACAGTACTTGAAATTGGTTTTTTAAACCCTATAAAGTCAACTTGAAGAGTTTTGGGAAATTTATATGGCACAATTAGCAGAGTTTATTGGCAATCATTTATTATTATCATTAGCCTTTATGGTAACTTTTTTTCTATTGGTAATGATGACTTTGTCAGAAAAAATGCAGGCTTTTAAAAGTATCAACCCTGCACAACTAACTCAATTAGTGAATCATCAAAATGCCATAGTTATTGATACAAGAACTCCTGATGCATTTGCTCAAGGACATATTACGAATGCAATAAACATCCCGTTAAGTGATTTTACCTCTAATTCTGTACCACTAGATAAATACAAAGATAAGACTGTTATTACGTATTGTGTCAGCGGAGTTACAGCACGTTCAGCATGTAAAAAACTCATCAATGCAGGTGTTCAAAATGTATATAATTTAGCAGGTGGAATAAACGCATGGACTGGCGATAAATTGCCAGTTGTAAAATAATCATAATTGGAAGCAACAAAACTTTCATGAGGACTTTACCTATCTTTATCTATATTCTATACGAAGATATAAAGCCCATTAATAAAATATTTAATAAATCTAACTAGGAGTCATTATGACTGAAGAAAACAAAGCAGCACAAGCTGCAAACCCAGAAAACGCACCACAGATGTCAATTCAAAAATTGTACGTAAAAGATGTATCTTTTGAAACACCTAATGCGCCAGATATTTTTAATGAAAAAGGGCAACCAGAAATCAAAATGAATCTTAACCAAAAAGTTAAGAAGATTGCTGATGATCTCTATGAAATTGTTTTGTCCGTTACAGTAACTTGCAAAATTTTAGAAAAAACCGCCTATTTGGTTGAAGTGCAACAAGCAGGTATTTTTGCTTTACAAAATTTTGAAGATAATATATTACACCAAGTATTAGGAACTTATTGCCCTAATGTGTTATTCCCTTATGCACGCCAAACAGTTTCTGACTTAGTCATGAATGGTGGTTTCCAACCTCTATTACTACAACCAGTTAACTTTGATCAATTGTACGCTCAGCAATTACAGCAAGCACAAGCTGAATCTGCTACAAAGCAATAATCAGGCATGGTATTTACAGTAATTGGTGCCGGATCTTGGGGAACAGCCCTTGCTATGCAAATGGCAAGAAATGGCACCACTTACTTGTGGGGTAGGAATACGCAGCACATTAAAGATATGCAAGCTTCGCGTACAAACGAAGCCTATTTGCCGGGAATAAAATTCCCTCCAGATCTCATACTAGAATCTGATTTAAATAAAGCAATATCTCAGTCCGAAGCAATACTTGTTGTTTCACCCTCTCACGCTTTTGCTGAAATATTACATAAGATTAAACCTCTTATTGGCGATAGACCTTTAGCATGGGCATCAAAAGGTTTTGAGCCCGGTTCTGGGCGATTTCTGCATGAAGTAGCGCAAGAAATTTTAGGCAATCAAAAACCAATTGCATTAGTAACTGGTCCATCTTTTGCTCAAGATGTTGCAGAAGGTAAACCAACGTTAGTTACTGTAGCAAGCACGCATAATGATTTTGCACATGAAGTTGCACATGCGCTTCATAATGATAAGTTTAGAGTCTATTTGTCCGATGATATTATAGGAGCGGAACTAGGCGGAGCAGTTAAGAATGTACTAGCCTTGGCTACTGGGATTTGTGATGGAATGCAACTTGGCGACAATACTCGTGCAGCTATTCTAACGCGTGGAATGGCAGAAATGATGCGCTTAGGCAAAGCCATGAATTGCCGCTCAGAAACATTAATGGGTCTATCTGGCTTAGGAGATCTTGTATTAACCTGTACTGGCGATTTATCTCGCAATCGACGCATGGGTTTAGCACTTGGACGAGGGCAAACGATAGAACAAGCAAAGAAAGATATTGGTCAAGTTGTAGAAGGGATTGGTACTGCAGATGAAGTCGTAAGATTGGCAAAGAAATTCAAAGTAGACATGCCTATATCAGCACATGTGTGGAAAGTCGTTAATGGTAAAATGACTCCATCCGAAGCTGTTAAAGAACTTATGTCTCGGGGTCCACGACAAGAATTTGAATAAACCCTCTTTGGATATTCTTAATTCATGCTAGATTCAGTTTAAATTCATCTTATTTGTGAGATAATTTACGAATTATTATTTTGTTTACTAAATTTAGCGAGAAATATTGTGAAAAAAAGTATATTTTTATTAACTGCCTTCAGTTTCATCAGTGCCTGCTCTACAACACCAACTGTTTTAAAGGGAGAATTTGCTAATATTTCAGCCTCAACGGCGACTTCTACTCATGTTATGGATAAAAAAGTCCGATGGTCAGGTTTGGTTGTAAAAACACATAATCAAAAAACACGTACCTGCTTCGAAATTATAGAAATGGAAAACAACAAATCAAGCCTAAGACCAAAACGCATTATCAAATCAAACAATACAAGTTCTCGCTTTTTAGCCTGTAAAGATGGTTTTATGGAACCTGTAGCATTCAATAAACGTTTAGTTACCATAACCGGTGATATCGTTGCTTATACCAAACAAAACATAGGTGAGTACGAAACAGAATACCCTATTGTTAAAAGTGAAATCATCTATATTTGGCAAAAACAACCTCGAATTAATTATATGGCCTATCCAAGTTATATCCCATTACATTTCAACTGTTACATGAGCTTATATCCTGGGTTTTGTTATTAAATCATCTTGAGTCTAATATTATTGTCTTTTGAAATACTTAGCAAGACCTTTGCATAACTATGCAATTAAGCTTGACAAGTCAAAACACATCAATCCTTTAACTTTTCCTATTTTTAGAGACTTTTGCATAACTCTGGGACGGTGGAAAAAAGAATGAAAAATACTTCAGGAAAGTATTTTCACGTTAGCCCCGCAGGGGTGCAACCCATGGATGGGTAGAATCAAAAAGCTCCAATCAAGACAAAAAATGAGTCGAATAGCACGCTATATGCGAATTTTTTAACGCAGAGTGGAGTTTTTTGCAACTTTTTTACTCGTTACACGAGTTGTGCAAAGATCTCTTTTAGTTTTAAAAGTGATATAAGTCTTCTAATTTATTTCAGTTCATCGCTATTTGTTTATAATGGCAATAATTTACTAAAATGATGTTATGTTAGATAGAATACTTAATGCACCTATTATTGCTAATTTAAAGCAATGCCATTTATTCAAAGCCATGAATGAGCAGCAGTTTAACGAAGTTATACTGCATTGTCGGTTACAAACTTTAAAACCAGAACAATTGTTGTTTCAGCAAGATTCTGAGTTAACTCATATCTATTATTTGTATGATGGCGCGATTAAACTTTTTCGTTCAACACGTAATGGCAATGAAAAAATCATTGAAGTGGTTCAAGCAGGAAAACCTTTTGCAGAGGGTGTGTTATTTGCTGGTTCCCCAAAATATCCCGTTTCTTCCATTGCAATGAAACAAAGTATTGTAGTTAGCATTAATGCTAACAAATACCTGAATACTTTAAAAAGTTCTAACGATTTGTGTATCAATATGTTAGGGCATTTATCCCAACGATTGCATTGGATGTTAAAAGAACTTGATAAACAAACCCTTCACAATGCCTCTTTTCGAATTGTGGATTATTTTTTGAATCAGGTAGCTGAAAACATAGATTCGGCTTATGACCTTTGTTTAACTATACCCAAGCGTGACATAGCCTCAAGACTTTCCATTAAACCAGAAACCTTCTCACGGGCTCTAAAGTCTTTATACAAAAAGGGGTTAATTGATATGAAAGATAATCATATTATTTTAAAAAATGTCCACAAGTTACGCGAACTCGTTGAGTTAGAAGAAATTTAAAGAGGATATTAACCCGGCAGCATAATACCTCCGGGTTAATACAAAAAAAGGCTGTCACATGAAATGACAGCCTTTTTTGTATTTTAGTGAGATACTAAAACTTAGTAAATATCTTTAACAGTATTTGTTACGTTAAATTTACCAGTTGGAGTCACCAATCTATCGTCTTTGATAACTTTTTTCAATTTCAAAGTTTTATCATCAACAACAACAATGGCAGACTTTTGATCTTTGGCATTCCAAACAGAGAACCAAACCTCATCGCCTTTGGCATTGTATTCAGGTTGAACCACACGTTGCGCGCCTTCATCACCTAAATTGGCCCACTTAGCAATTGGTAAGACTGTAAATCCTTTCTCAAGATTATTGATGTCAAAAACAGCTATACTTTGAGAAAATTTCTTATCTGGATTCAATGGCGCATCTACCCATAAATGCTTAGACTTAGGATGTGATTTAACAAATAAAGATCCACCACCCATGCCTTTTAAGGTTCTTACCACTTTCCAAGCATTCTTCTTATACTTTTTGCTCTTTGGATCAGTTCCTAAGAAAGTCACATGATCATTACCTAAAGCACTAGTCACCCAAACAGGACCATATTTTGGATCAACTAAATTAGCTCCACGACCAGGATGAGGAATCTTAGTCACATCAGTTAGTGCAACCAACTTACGGTCTTTTGAGTCAATAACAGCAATCTTGTTAGATTTGTTAGCCGCTGTTAGGAAATACCTGTGAGTTCTATCCCAACCACCATCATGCAAATAACGTGCCGCAGGAATAGTAGTTACAGATAAGTTTTCTACATCGCTGTAGTCAACCAATAACACTTTACCTGTTTCTTTAACATTAACGATAAATTCAGGATGCTCGTGTGAAGCAATAATTGCCGCTACACGAGGCTCAGGATGATACTCTTGTGTATCAACTGTCATGCCACGAGTCGAGACAATATTTAGAGGCTCTAAAGTATCGGCATCCATTATAGTGTATTGTGGAGGCCAGTAAGAACCTGCAATAGCGTACTTATCTTCATAACCTTTATATTTTGAAGTTTCAACTGAACGTGCTTCCAAACCCACTTTAATTTCAGCAACAATTTGTGGAGGATCCATGAATAAGTCAATCATGTCAATTTTAGCATCACGTCCAATCACATAAATATATCGACCAGAGGCTGAAACACGAGAAATATGTACTGCATAACCAGTATTCAAAGTATTGATGATTTCTTTAGTATCTCCATCAATCAATGCCACTTTACCAGCATCACGAAGCGTTACAGAGAAAATGTTTTTGATGTTAATCTTATTCATTTTCTTCTTAGGGCGATCCTCAGGCTTAACAAGAACTTTCCAAGAATCTTTCATCTCT
>JALWML010000213.1 GCA_027083915.1 Lysobacterales bacterium
TACACATATGAAATATTTTTTAACACTCTTATTTATATCAATGGCTTTTAACATCGATGCTCAAGAGTTAATATTTAATAGTGGCTTTGAAGCGGGAGAAATGCCTCCATCCTGTGTTCAAACCACCTTGTTGAACGAAAATTTTGATGTTCCAGATCAACAAGATTGGGCAGGGCTGTGGCAAGAATCTGGCAATAGCATTGATGTGGCTGAAATTATAAACAATCAAGGCAGGCTCGTGCCATTGGCGTCAAACTCTCCTTATTCTCTAGCACGCATCTATCATCCTTTAAGCAATGCCATTGATGTTGAAGTGACTTATTCTTTTGAATTTGAAAATGCGGCCAGTCAAGGTGTCGGTTTGTATGTAAGAAGCAATGGCGGTCATCTGGTGAATACCAATCCACAAGGTCAGGGTTATGTCATTTTTATTGAGCGCTTTTCAGGCACATCACGCTTTGGCTTATGGTATGAGCATAATGGTATTGAAACTGTGTTGCAAAGAGTTTCCCAAAACCCTGATAGTACTTCTTACAATTTTATAGATAATACCCGATACAATGTGAGGTTTCATGTTTTTCAAATTGATGCCAATAACACACAATTAAGAGCCAGAATTTGGTTAAGTGGAGATATAGAACCGAATTATTGGGATGTCAGCATTATTGACAATTATGCTCCATTACAAGGGACAGCAGGTGCTGTAGCTGTTGATTCATATAACTCCCAATCAACAGGAATGATTACTGATGGCATTAAAATTGATGATATTGTGATTAAAAATTTATGCAATCCTATGTAATCAATCCTATAGAATAGTTTTAAGAGCTAATTCTCGCCAATATCTTCATTCCATAATTCAGGTTTTTCGGCAATAAACTTCTCCATGATGTCTTTACACTCTTGATTGTTCATCATGATAATTTCTACACCCTTAGATTTGAGGTATTCTTCCTCGCCCATAAAAGTGCTATTTTCACCAATGACAACTTTGGGGATTCCATATAAAAGAATAGTGCCAGAACACATAGAACAAGGCGAAAGTGTGGTGTAAAGCGTGCATTCTTTATAAACAGAAGCTTTTTGTCGCCCTGCATTTTCTAAAGCATCCATTTCCCCATGTAAAACCACCGAACCATCTTGCACACGTTTATTGTGACCGGCACCGAGTATTTTGCCCTGATGAACAATAACAGAACCGATTGGAATACCACCTTCGTCATAACTTTTTTGAGCTTGCTCGATGGCTGCTTGTAGAAATTTTTTATGCATGATAAATATTATTGATTAAAACTCCATAATAAACCATTATCACACTTATGAAAAGAACTCATGTAGGGTAGAACCCATGTGTTCTACCGTTTTTCAGTTTAACTACAAATTAAAACTATTTTTGTTCAAATTTAAATACCGTGGTTATTTAAATAGCGGTAGCACACGCGGGTGCTCCCCTACGGTGGTATTCGCTAATCATGTTGATAAATAAGTCTTTCGCCTGAATTAAAAGTGTTTCCGCAACGATAACCAGAGTTTAAATTTCCAGATAAAGTATGCCAACAAAGACGTTTATCGGGATTGGTTCCTTGGAAATCACAAGAACTACGATTAACTGTCTCTCCTAAAGGTAAAAACCCCCATGATCTATTATCAGAATAATACCATGATACAAACGTTGAGTCATGTTTTGCACTTACTCCATTACCTACATCAAACAACACATTATCTCTATAGTCAGCTGCTAGAAGACTTAGTGTAGGGCTATTTGTTACACGGCAAGCCATCATTAATTTGCTTTTAGGGCAAGCACTAATTATTGTAGCTAAATCTAAACCACTTTCAGAATACAATCCTTTGTAACATTCCTGCCATCCTGCATCAGTTATAGTCGATACAGATATATTTTGTTGAATGCCTCCAACAATCAAAGAACCTCCTAAACTTAAAGTTAAAGCGTCAATTTTAGTATTTAACGCATTTATTTCACTATCCACATATTGCTTATTTGTCGCATCTGCAGCAATTGTTGGGTCAGCTAAATTAATTATTTTGTTATTATTCATATCACCACTAAAATCATCTGCCGCATTTTTATCCCAGTCGGTTGTATCAGCTGAATTGACATAACCATTATTATTTGCAAATCCATCAACCTGTGCTTCTGTCAACTGAGTATCATCATCACCGTCAGCCAATCCAGCTGGTACGCCTGTTAATGAGTTAAATGCACCATTGAAATCATCTGCCGCATTTTTATCCCAAGCGGTTGTATCAGTTGAATTAACATATCCATTATTGGCAACAAAGCCATCGACTTGAGTTTCAGTTAATTGTGTATCATCATCGCCATCAGCTAAGCCAGCTGGAACGCCTGTTAATGAGCTAAATGCTCCATTAAAACCACTTGGAGGAGTTGCTGGCTGCCAGCCACTGGCATTATCAAAAGTTAATACTTGTCCATTTGTTGCGCCTTTATCAATTAAGGTTGTGGCATAAGGCACGGAGGCCATTTTTTGTAAGGGTATTAAGGATGTATAACTAGCATCGGCTGGTTTTTTGACATTAATTTGTAGCCAAATATCTAAGCCATCAAAGGTTGCAATACCAAGATTGACATCGGGTATAGTAAATATACCATCGGTTACAGTGACAGTGTGTGTAGATACAGTGCCGACAGTATTACCAAGTGATGCGGCATCGTAGGCTTGAATAGCAATATCATATGTACCGTTAGCAAGTGAAATACCATCTTTTAATTCACCTTGATAACTAAAAGTGTGATCAACAGCTCGTGCATTAAAAGCACAAATTAGTAATATGCTTAATATAATTTTCATCATTATTTCCTCATTTTAATTTTCAAATCCATCTTTAAAAAGATCTTCTGGTAATGGTGTAGTATCAACTTTATGCCAAAATCCACCATTGAGTGAATAGTTGTTTTGCGAAAGGGTGCTACTGGCATCAACTTGTCCAATGCTGGCTTGTAATTGGTATTGACCGCCCGACATTTTTCCACCACCATTATTTATGGTGTATTTTTTTATTTCATATTGTGCAAAAACATGAGTGGCTATTAGGCACATTGTCAACACAAAAAAGGGTCTTATTTTTTTCATGATATTATCTCCATGTATATTAAAACGTATTTATTAATAAATTTATGACACAATAATTGAAAATAAATAATTTGCTTTTGTGTATAATGATTGTTTTCCAAATAAGAATTCTATGAAACTAGTTTTATTGTTATTGGTATCGGTAGTCAGTTTTGCTAAAGTTGATACTTTATCTCAGTCTCACTTAAACTGGGAGCTAACACCATTTGGTGCGATTAAGGTCGGTAATGGTAAGGACATACCTATTTGGAATGACTTATCTAAAAACTTGATAGATGAAAAACTGCTTTTTACTATCACGCATGATAATTATCAACAATACAAAGATAATCTAACAGCAGGACAAATAGCGCTGTTTGATCGTTATGAAACTTTTCAAATGCCAGTTTATCCATCACATAGAACAGCTGTTGCACCACAATGGGTTTATGACAATACTTTTGATAATGCCATTCATGCAGAATTAAATAAAGATCAATCGGGTTTTGAAAATGCTAAAGGTGGCATTCCTTTTCCGATACCACAATCAGCTTTAGAGGTTTATTTTAATCACATTGCTCGCTGGAGAGGTCAGCAATTGGAAAGCACATTTAGTGATGCAGTAGTGGAAAAAAGTGGTCAATACACGTTAATAACCAGCAAAGCATTGGTGCGTTTTGATTCGTATTTGCCTGAACATAAGGGCAAAAACTTCCTTTCAATAATTGGTAAAACATTAGCTCCAGCCACGCGTTCGGGTAGTGGGGTTTTGGTCTTAGAGCCACTTGATCAACTCAATAATAAAAGATCGGCTTGGTTGTGGGATAAAGGGCGTCGTCGTGTTATTCGAGCACCCAATGTTTCCTATGATAATGTTGTGCAAACCTCTGGTGGCCTACGCACAGTTGATGATACCGATATGATTAGTGGCTCGCCTGATCGTTTTGATTGGGAAATGTTAGAAAAACGCGAAATTTATATCCCATACAATAATGAAAAACTGGACAGTAAAAAACTAAGATACCGTGACATTTTAACAAAAAACCACATCAACCCACAACATACCCGCTATGAATTGCATCGTGTGTGGGTAATACAAGCCAGTTTAAAACCTAAATGGCGTCACCTTTATTCCAAACGCACTTTTTATATTGATGAAGACACTTGGCAAGTGGTTATCGCTGATCAGTACAATAAAAAAGGCGATCTATGGCGAGTAAGCATGTCTTATCCTAGATTTTTTAAACAAATGCCTGGTGTATTTTCGGTAATCAATGTTTTTCATGATTTGGTGTCAAAACGTTATCACGTTATGGGATTAGAAAATGAAGTAAAATCCGAAGCAAAATACAATGGTAAAATTGCTAAAGATGGATTGTTTACACCCTCAGGATTTAAGCGATATATGCGATAAGACTTCCTTAAGCTTGTTGATTGTTTGAAAATCCGCACTATCAAGTTCTTTCTCATGCACTTCTTCGTGTTGCCACGTCGTATGAAAAGGAACATGAATCGCTTGAGCGCCAATCTCAAGCAAGGGTAAAATATCGGATTTCAGCGAATTGCCTATCATTAAAAACTCAGGTGGTTTGATATCAAGATGACCAATAAGTTTTGTGTAATCTGATGCTTTTTTATCACTCATGACCTCGATGTGGTGAAAATATTTAAGCAAACCAGATTTTTCTAGTTTTCTCTCTTGATCCATTAAATCTCCCTTAGTTGCCAAAACCAAACGGTATTTGGGCGATAACTCTCGCAAAACATCCTCAACACCATCAAGTAACTCAACGGGTTTATCCATCATTTCTTTGCCAATAGCGACAATATTTGCAATAGTGTCTTGAGTCACTTGGTTGTTGGATAATTTCAAAGCTGCCTCAATCATGGATAAAACGAAACCTTTAATGCCATAACCATAATAATCTAAATTATCAATTTCAATTTTGAACAACTCTTGATTAATCTGGTTAATGGTTTCATACGGTTGCATAAGTTGAGCAAATTTCAACTCCGCTTCACGAAAATAAGTCTCATTAACCCAAAGTGTATCATCGGCATCAAAGGCAATTGTTTTTATGTTTTTGTACATGTTCTACTCTTTTTTAAAAGCATAACGCAAAGCGCACGAAGAAAATGCTAAGTTCGCTATGATTAATATATATTTAGGCATCTGAATTCAGGAAACATTTTTGCTATCCCTGAATAACAGAGTTTGTTCTCTTTTTTAAAGGGAGGTGTTTGGTCGTATGAACTTAAATAAT
>JALWML010000214.1 GCA_027083915.1 Lysobacterales bacterium
GTCTAAAGAGATGTCAGATAAAGCTTTTGATTTGTTGCGTAAACAAATTACTGAAGTTAACTTTAAGCAGCGTACCATTGATGGTGTAGAGGCTATTGTTGGCACTATTCGCCAAAAAGCCATTGATGATATAAAGAAAAATGCAGTGGAACAAAATATCACGACCATTCGTAGCCGTGTTAATGAATATGGCGTAGCAGAGCCAATTGTGCAACGTCAAGGTGCGGATCGGATTGTTGTGCAGTTACCAGGTGTGCAAGATTCAACCGAAATTAAAGAGTCATTAGGTTCGGTGGCAACGCTAGAATACCGTGCAGTAGACATGAACCCAGAACACAATGCTTATGAAATTATGCAATCAGGTAAACATGCGCCATTAGGCTATAAATTGTACAAAGACCAGGATGGCAGACCTGTGTTATTAAGCAAAAGAACCATTGTTACAGGAGACCAACTTATTGGTGCAACATCAGGTAGTGATCAAAAGTCGGGTCGTCCAATGGTTTCTGTTAGGCTGAATAATATTGGTGCTAAGCGCATGTTGGACTTTACCAAAGATAATGTTGGTAATAATATGGCGGTTGTTTATAAAGACAGAGTCTTTATAAAAAAAGACCCAGAAACAGGTCGAAATATTTATAAACCTCGAGAAACGGTTATCAGTAATGCGACGATTCAAGGTGTATTTAGTGATAGATTCCAGACCACGGGTTTAGAGTCTCCTAAGTTTGCATCCAAATTGGCCTTGCAGTTGCGATCTGGTTCTTTGGCAGCTCCTGTGGATATTGTGCATGAAAAGACTATTGGACCTTCATTAGGTAAAGAGAATATCGATAAAGGCTTTTTGTCTGTATTGGTTGGTTTTGTAGCGGTTCTCATATTTATGTTAGTTTATTACAAAATGTTTGGTCTGGTTGCCAATATTGCACTGGGCTTTAATGTGGTATTGATTATTGCTGTATTATCCATGGTTGGAGCAACCTTAACCTTACCGGGTATTGCTGGTATTGTACTGACCGTTGGTATGGCAGTGGATGCCAATGTCTTGATTTTTGAGCGGATTAAAGAAGAAATGCGAGCAGGGACAAAGCCTAAACTGGCAATTAATGCGGGTTATGAAAAAGCCTTATCAACTATTGCAGATGCTAACATCACCACATTTATTGCTGCTATTGTCTTGTTTGCTTTTGGAACAGGTCCAATTAAAGGTTTTGCGGTGACCTTGAGTATCGGTATTATGACTTCAATGTTTACGGCTATCATGGTTTCACGAGCGATTGTGAATAAGATCTATGGTGGAAAATCTAAACTTAAATCACTTTCAATATAAGGAGAAGAACATGAATTTATTAGGAAATGTAAAAATTGATTTCATGAGTAAAAGAAAAATTGCCTTGATTTTTTCACTATTATTGATAGCTATCTCAATTGGTTCAATTGTAACGCGAGGTTTAAATTTTGGTTTAGATTTTACCGGTGGTACATCTGTTGTTGTTGATTTTGAAAAGACTGTTGAATTGGATGACATTAGAAAAGCATTAAAAAGTAATAATTTTATTGATGCTTCGGTTCAAAATTTTGGTTCGTCTAAAGCGGTTCAAATTAAGTTTCAATCAACCAGCGGTAAAGAATCAACGCAACTAGTTGAACAATTGAAAGGCATTGTTCAGTCTTTAGATGCGAGTGCAGAAGTTGGACGAGGGGATTATATTGGACCTCAAGTGGGTGATGAGTTGGTAGAGCAAGGTTCGTTGGCTATTTTATATGCCATTATTGGTATCTTGCTATACGTTACTATGCGATTTGAGTGGCGCTTCTCATTGGGATCTGTCATTGCATTGGTGCATGATGTCATTATTACAGTTGGCGTGTTTTCAGTGGTTCAAATGGAATTTGACTTAACTATCTTGGCTGCTTTGCTGGCAGTTATTGGTTATTCACTCAATGATACTATTGTGGTATTTGATCGGGTACGTGAAAACTTCCGAGCTATGCGTAAAAAGACCCCAACTGAAGTATTCAATACTTCCATTAATCAAACTCTATCACGGACTATCATTACCTCATTAACAACGGTATTAGTGTTAGTTGCATTATTTGTAATCGGTGGAGCCATGATTCATGGTTTTGCCTTTGCTTTAATCGTTGGTGTGGTTATTGGTACTTATTCTTCTATCTTTGTTGCCAGTACGGCAACATTGTCATTGGGTGTGACACGTGAAGATTTAATGCCAGTTGAGAAAGAAGGGGCTAACTTGGATCATATTCCTTAAGTTGTCGCAAATAGATTTTAAAAGGGTAATTAACCGTTGTTAATTGCCCTTTTTTATTGTTGATTAAACTGTAACTTTGGTAATAAAGCTTTTTGATGATTCCTTAGGTGCGTTAAGGACTTGTGCTATCATTGTGTTTTCTATATCGGGATTTGGGTAACTTATGAATATCTGGAAAAAAATACAAGCATTGATAGAAACAGGTTGTGCGTTGTACGTGCTGACTGTTATTGAATCAACAGGCAGTGCGCCAGGTCGTAAAGGCTTTAAAATGCTTGTGGCAAATAATAGTCAATTATTTGGTTCTATTGGCGGTGGAGTAATGGAATACAAAATGGTGGAAAAAGCCAAAGCATTACTCAATGATGGTATTATTGAACAGCAAAGTATTGTGCAAATTCATCAAGGTGGTTCTCAAGCCAGTTCTGGCATGATTTGCTCTGGTTCGCAGGTCATTGGGTTTAATTACCTTTGTTGTGATGATTTACCTATGATAAATCGGATTCTCAATTCATCTCAATCAATAGAATTTTCTAATAATGGAATTTGTTTGAAAGCGGTATCCAATGATAGTATTTATTTCAAAAGCCCAAAAGAGTGGTCTTATACAGAAAACTCGGTAAAAAAGCCTAGGGCGCATATTTTTGGAGCAGGGCATGTGAGCATGCCCACTTCACAACTGTTAACTCAGGTGGGTTTTGCTGTGTTTTTGTATGATAACCGTAAGGATATAAATACTTTTGATAACAACGATTTTGTTTGTGAGAAGCGAGTTATTGATTATAAAAAGGTGTCAGAAGAAGTGGTGATTGATTCTACAGATTATGTTTTGTTGATGACCCATAAATTTACCGAAGATAAGCTTCTTCTCTCTCAATTACTTGGTAAAAACCAACACTACCTTGGTGTTTTAGGCAGTGAAAATAAGATTAGAGTAATGTTTGAGGCATTAAAAGAATCGGGATTTAGTCAAGAAGATTTAACTCAAATACACGCGCCGATTGGTTTAAAAATAAGCAGCCAAACAACCACTGAAATTGCGGTGAGTGTCGTAGCTGAAATGATAAAAATTAAAAATAGTTAATTGTCACACTTAGCAATTATTTCATTTAAGGCTTGTTTGTTTAGTTCACCTAAATATTGTCTTGATTCTATGTTATTGCAATCAAATTTTGTCAACACAATTTTATATAATTCTTCTGCATTGTTATACATGCCGCGTTTTCTGAAGACATTGGCAGCAGCTAATTTGTCAGCCATTTCAAATTTTTGTTCTTGTGTTAACTGTTCATTAGTGACTTCTATTTTTTCCTGCATAGTCCACCAAAGACCAACACCAATAACACCAAGTGCAATGATTGCTGATAAGACATAAACCAATGTTTTATTGGATTTGGAGCGTGCTTGTGAAATGGGTATAAAGCCCTGTGTTGTGTGTGAATTACTTCTATCGAGACGCTGTATCCATTTTTTGATGATTGCATTTAATTGATCGGCATTTTGGTAGCGATCATCGGGATTTTTGGCTAAAAGTTTGTCTAAAATTGGTTGCAAGGCTGATTTTTCTTCGGGGAGTTTGGGGGGTGGTTCATGTACATGCGCATAGCTAACTGCAAATGTATCCTCACCCTCAAAGAGTTTTTTACCCATCAGCATTTCATACATAACAACACCTAATGCATACAAATCCGAGCGTTCATCTATATCTTGACCCAGAGCGCGTTCTGGGCTCATGTAGTGAGGCGTACCAACAACGGCACCAATTCGAGTAAATTCACTGATTTGCCCTTGAGCTTTGGCAATTCCAAAATCCAGTAATACCGCTTGTCCTTCTTCATTAAACATAATGTTTTCAGGTTTAATGTCACGGTGCAAAGTTTTTCTTTTGTGTGAATGAGCTAAAGCACTACTCATTTCATCCATGATTTTTAAAACTTCTCGATCTTCAAGTGTGTTATTGCTGAGTTTTTCTTTTAAATCTCCTCCTGGAAGTATCTCCATTGCTAAGAAGTAATTCTTATCAACAACACCACAAGCATAAACGGTGACAATATTGGGATGGTTAAATTGCGCGACAGTATCGCCTTCACGTTTGAGGTCATCAAGGATATTAGGGTCAGTGCTGCTAGGCGAGACTATTTTTATAGCAACTTGCCGTTTTGGTTCGAGTTGTTCACCTAAGTAAACAGCTGCCATTCCACCTTGCCCAATCTTTTTAATGACGGTGAAATTTGGTATTTTTAATAATTGCTCTGACACTTTTTTGCTCATCAATCCCGATAAGTTATTCTAACCTGAAAAATATAGAAATGAAAAATTTGCTATGGATAATATTGATATTTTATGGTTTTTTGTTTCTACACCATAATTATTAACAAAAAAAACAATCACATGCTAAGATTGAAACATTATAGTTTATTTTTTTAAAATACATGTTTAACTACTTTGATAATGATAAAGAAACCATGCGTAAAGTGGATACTGCTTGGTTACGAATGGAATCTCCTTCAAATCTCATGATGATTACGGGGTTGATGTTTCTTGACAACCTTCCAGATTATGCCGTTTTTTTGGATATGATTGAGAAGAACTTCTTAAGTTATCGACGATTTAAACAAAAAGCAGTGATTTCTACTGCTGGCACTTATTGGCAAGATGACGAATTTTTTGATATTAAAGGTCATGTCAGACGAGTAGCATTACCAGGAGAGGCAAATTATGCAGAGCTGCAAGATTTTGTCAGTGATTTAGCTTCTACTCCACTTGATAAGGCAAAACCTTTATGGCAATTTCATATTGTAGAAAATTACGACCAAGGTCCTGTTTTGATTAGTCGCATCCACCATTGTTATGCCGATGGTATTGCCTTAATTCAAGTGTTGTTATCCATGACTAGTTCTAGCCGTAAAAACAGTTTGAATTTATCACCCGATAGCACCAACAAAGAATACCACCGTAAATTGGGTGTTCTTAAATCGGTTATCAACCCTGCTAAAAAACAGTTTGCTAATTCAATTAAAATGGCAAATCAAATAAAGTCTTTAGGTTTTGAAGCCTTGCAGAACCCTGCTTTATTGGAA
>JALWML010000215.1 GCA_027083915.1 Lysobacterales bacterium
TCCAATTACTACATGAAATTTAGTTCTCGCTTACAAAGTCGGTTTGATGGCACTTTTAATAGTGATGACTCTTCGTATACAAAAAAATATCGATTTAGAAGAGCTAGATTTAAATTTGATGGCTTTGCTTTTACGCCAAAGCTTGTATATAAAATTGAGTATGATTTAGTTAATTCACAAATGCTTGATGCTGTACTAAAGTGGAATTTTGCTGGAAATTTTAAATTGTGGGTTGGTCAAACAAAGCTTCCAGGAAATAGAGAGCGTGTTATTTCATCACAAAAACTTCAGTTTGTTGATCGTTCACTATTGAATTCCAAATTTACTATTGATAGAGATGAAGGTATTCAACTCAGACACCATTTTAATGCGGGTGATTGGCTAATTAGAGAAGCATTCTCAATATCAAAAGGTGAAGGAAGAATATATAAAGGTGAAAACTTTGGTAATGATTATACGGCTAGAGTAGAATTCTTACCATTTGGGAAGTTTGCAGGAAAAGGGGATTACTTTAGTGCTGATTTAAAAAGAGAACCTGATCCAAAATTAGCTATAGGCATTAGCTATGATTACAACAATAATGCCATTAAATCGCGCGGGCAATTAGGCAGTGTTTTGTCTGAAACAAGGGACTTAGAATCAGTCTTTATTGATATGATGTATAAGCATAATGGTCTTTCAGTAATGGCAGAATACGCGAATAAGAAAGTAGCTAACGGATCTCCTGTAATATTCAACACAGATGGAAACCTATTAGAGTCATTTTACACGGGTTCTGCAGTAAATGCTCAAATGGGTTATTTATTTAACAATAATTGGGAAGTCTCCGGTAGGTTTACAACAGTTTCTCCAGAAGCAGAAACTTTAAATAATGACTTAAGGCAGTACACTATTGGACTTTCTCGATATATAGTTGGTCATAATTTAAAAATACAGAGTGATTTTTCTTTATTAAAAGAAGCCAGTAAAGCTGATAAAAGAATAATCCGATTACAGCTAGAACTGGCTTTTTAAATAACACCAAAATCCTGATTTTGTTCATGTAAAAGAGTCTTTTAAGACTCTTTTTTTGTGAGAAAAGTTTTTTCACTTAAATTTAATTTTGAAGTCTAACTGTAGTCTATCATAATCAGTTTGAGTTGTTTGACTTTGTCCAATCTCTGAATCAATGTAAGTCAGGCCAAGTGCCATGTTCTTATTTAAACCGTATCCTGCTTTTAATAAAAACCCTGTAGAATCAGTGTTGCCACCAGCAAAATCCGAATCATTAAATAAGCCAATAACAGCATCTGCCTCAACATCTAAATAAGCCAAACCTACATCCCATGAGCCTTTGTTTTTAACTTTTCCAAGCTTAAAGCCAATGGTATAAGCTGAATCTGCATCATTTGCCGCTGTATTTTGGTAGTAATTACCATACATAGAGAAAGGTTGGGTTGCTAACTTGGCTTTATATTCTAGAAATAATTCAGCGATATTATAATCATTGGTTAGTCTTCTGTTAGAATCAACCGTATTTCCCCGCCCTTTACCATCAAACAAGGGTATGTTCCTTTTAAGGTTTGAATAATCATAATAGCCAACTCCAGCGATTAACGTTCTGTCAGAAAAAGCAATATCATGCATAACTTGACCACCAAACATCAATGTGTCATCGGCTGTTTTGCGTTCTTCCACATCAAAACCAACTAAAGCAGTATGAATAAGGTCGTTTTTGAACTTCAAAGCAAAGCCTTCTGGGTTTAAATCACTGTCCCAAAAGATAGGGTTTTTACCAGCGCGATGAAAAGAGTTTTTCATCTTGCCACCAGTATGGGTAAAAACATCGTTGAATTGATAATAAAAAAAAGCCAAGTCTAAACGCATATCTTTAGTCGAAAATCCACCATCTACGACTGATTGGTTGAAACAGGGTCATCAGCGCTAGTGGCTAAACCAAGATTAAAGCTTAATTTATCATTTACCTTCATGCCCAGTTGAGCACGAAGCCTTACACGGTCTCTTTGACGAATTTCACTTCCTTTTTTGTCGATGTATTCATAGCGATCTCGAAAATCTGCTTTAAAGGTAAGGCGGTCGGTAATCGATTGTTTGTTGGGTTTTTCTTCTATCTTTTTGGCAATGGCTTCTTGTTTTTGTTCGCTTTGTTTTATTTTACTCTCGAGTTTATCAAGGCGTTGGGTTAAGAGTTGTATTTGTTGTCTTAACAATGCAATTTCTTGCGATGTTTCGCTGGCAAAAGCACTGTGGCTCATAACAGAAAGCAGGGATAAAAATAAGGCTTTGGTTTTCATGTTGTGCATTGACGATTTAAAATGTCAAAACTACTCCTTCAAAATGACAATTACATGACAGTGATTTAATAATTGGTTTTTTATCAATTAAAAAATTGCTATCTATCAAACAATTATAATAATTCACGTTACAATACCTGCATGAATAGAAAACCATTCAAAAAAGAACTAAGTTATGGACTTGCCTTTATATTGCTTGCAACAATAAGCGGTTTTCTGACGGATAAGTGGAGTTGGAGTTTTTTACTGTGGACCTTGATTTATGTGCTTTGGAAATGGATTGAATTAGTGCATTTTTATCGGTGGTATATTCAGGGTGCAGATAAGGATAAAACGCCATTGAATCATGGAATTTGGCAGGTCTTAAGTTTATTCGTTTTACAAAATAAAAATAAGAATAAAAAAATTGAAAAGAAAAACCAATATCTGCTTAATCAATTTAACACAATGGCACAAGCCATGCCTTATGCAACTGTTTTGTTGAATAAACGCTTTGAAATTGTATGGGCAAATCACTCTACAGAACAAATATTAAATATCCTTAATAAAAAGGATAAGAACTGTCGAATTGATAATGTTATTAATGACACATCATTTAAAAAATTATTAACAGATTCATTAAAAGAGAGTGAGGTTAATATCCCTCATCCTAATGACCATAATAAACGTATTCATATTAAATTAGTGAAACTATCCAATAAACGTTATTTGTTGGTTGCCCGTGATATTAGTGAACAAGATGCATTACGTCAATCACGTAAAGCCTTTGTGGATAATGCTTCACATGAGTTGCGAACACCTTTGACAGTTATCACAGGTTATTTAGAAATGCTACAAAATGCAGAAGATATTCCTCGCTCTTGGCATCAAGGCATAGTACAAGCTCAGCAACAATCTCAACGTATGGAAAAAATCATCAATGATATGCTGAAACTCTCAAGCATTGAGCACGAACATTATATGGAAGATAATGATAAGACCATTGAAATGCCACAATTACTCAATCGCTTGATAAAGGATGTTAAAAATAGCTCAAAGGCAAAAAAGCACCACTTTTCTGCTAATATCGATTCAGATCTGAAAATCAAAGGCAATGAAGATGAAATCACCAGCATTTGCCTTAATCTGCTCAATAATGCAGTTATTCACACAAAAGAAGGAAGTCATGTGTCTTTGCGGTGGTTTAAACAAGGTAAAAAAGCACACTTATGGGTTTGCGATGATGGTGATGGCATAGCTACTAAGCATTTGTCTCACTTGAGTGAACGTTTTTATCGGGTAGACAATACACATGATAAGGACACAACCTCTACAGGTCTAGGGTTGGCAATAGTTAAACAAATTTGTGATAACCATCAAGCAACATTAGAAATGGAAAGTAAATTGGGTAAGGGTAGCTGTTTTAAAATATCTTTTAGGAGTGAAAGTTGAAAAGTAAAATTTTAATAGTGGAAGACGAAACTGCCATTCGTGAAATGTTGACATTTTCTTTGATGCAATCTGGTTATGTAGTTCTACAGGCAAAAACAGCTTTAGAAGCATTAAAGATTTTAGATGAATCAACAGCAGATATGGCAATTATTGACTGGGGTTTACCACAGATGAGTGGGCTTGAATTGGTTGAACGTATTCGGGATAATGAAGTTATTGCTGATATGCCAATAATGATGTTGACAGCACGAGCGCAAGAAGAAGACAAAGTAAAAGGATTAGAAACAGGTGTGGATGATTACATGACTAAACCTGTTTCGATTAAAGAACTACAAGCACGCATCAAAGCCCAATTGCGTCGTTCATCTGGTTTCAAAAAATCGCACGTATTAGAAGCTGGCAAAATCTTAATGGATTTAGACTCCCATAAAATTAGCATTGATGGCAATGAAATGACACTTAGTATAACTGAGTTTAATTTGCTTAAATTATTCATGAAAAATAGCGATAAACTGCTATCAAGAGAACAAATTCTTAACCATGTGTGGGGGCGAAATTCATTTGTTGAACTTCGCACGGTAGATGTGCATATCTTACGTTTACGCAAATCTCTAAAAAAACACAAACTTGAAAAAATGCTAAAAACAGTTCGAGGCGCGGGTTACAAGTTTTGTGTGGAGTAAAATTATCTTAAAATAGGCCGTTCTTAAATGTCCTTTTAATGATAAAATAACGCGCTTTATTCCTTAAGCTTAATATTAAATGCAAGCACAGTTTATTCACCTCAATGTTCACTCTGAATTTTCCATAGTTGATTCGACTATACGTATTCCTAAAATGGTGGATGCTTTGGTGGCAAATAATGTGCCAGCTGTTGCGGTTACTGATTTCAACAACATGTACGCGACTATTAAGTTTTTCAAGGCGACTACGGAGGCAGGAATAAAACCAATAATGGGAGCAGATGTTCAAGTCTTGGATGAACATGATGCCTCTTATTCTTTTATTTTATTGTGCATGAATAGGCAAGGTTATCTTAATTTAAGTGAAATAATTTCATTAGCACATCAAAAGGGTTACCACCAAGGTAATCCAAAGGTAAGAGAGTCATGGATTAAGGAACATAATGAGGGGTTGATTGCCATAAGTTCCAATATGCGAGGTGATATTGGTCATCTTATTTTAGAAAAAAAGATGGAAGCAGCTGCTGATAAGATAGAAAAATGGAAACAAGTCTTTGGTAATCGTTTCTATTTAAGCATTGCGCGCATTAATCAAAAGAATGAAAAATGGCACAATGATGCCACGATATATTTTGCGGCGCACCAGAATGTCCCGATTGTTGCCAGTAATGAACCGCGGTTTATGGTAGCTGATGATTTTAATGCACATGAAGCACGTGTGTGTATTAACCAAGGCATGATAGTTGCAGATCCTCGTCGTGCCAAAACCTATACACGTGAACAGTATTTTGCTACACCTGATGAGATGGTTGAAAAATTCAGTGACTACCCTTGTGCCCTGCAAAATACAGTTGAAATAGCCAAACGTTGCAATTTTAGTTTTGAATTTGGTGAATACTTTTTACCCGACTTTCCTGTGCCAGAGGGTGAAACTAT
>JALWML010000216.1 GCA_027083915.1 Lysobacterales bacterium
CATTTAGTGGTATCAAGCCAAAGCAAATGAAAGTGTTTTGCCTTATCAGTAGCGAACCTATGGCTTGATAGTGTGTTTTATTGTAGCGGATTAACCTTGTTTGTAAAAGTGTTAATTTTTAGCCTTTTTGCTGTGTATGGGTATTATCTTACCATTGGCATTTTCAATAAATGTACTCCAATCATTCATCATTTTAATTCTATCGGCTAAATATTCTGCCTTGTTATAGGTGGCTTCAATTTTGTTTTTGCTTTCATGGCTTAATTGCTTTTCGACCACATGGCTAGCATAACCCAATTCTCTAAGCGTGGTACTTGCTAGGTGTCTAAAGCCGTGTACGGTCATGCGTCCATGCCATCCAAGGCGATAAAGGGCGTATAGCATAGCGTTTTCACTAAAGGGCTTTTGTGGCTTGTGACTAGATGCAAAAATATAATCAAATTGTCCTGTGATGGCTTGTAGGTCTTTGAGTGTGTTTATCACTTTGTTACTCATGGGTACGATATGTTCACGTTTCATTTTCATAAACTCTTTATCAATGATAATTAGCTTTTCATCAAAATTGATATTATCCCATTTTAAAAAGCGTATTTCGTTGGTTCTTAAAAAAGTGTGTAGGGCAATTTCTAAACCTGCCTTGGTTGTGGGTTCGCCGTCAAATGTGTTTATGTCTTTGACAAGTTCGGGAAGGTCTTTAAGTTGGATTGAGTTGTAGTTTTTTGGGGTAGGGGATTTTAAAACCGTTTCTATGCCTTCGCATGGATTGGATTTTATAAACCCGTGGACTTTAGCGAATATAAAAATATGGTTGCATCGTACCCTAACTTTTTTTAGTTGCTCTAATGCTCCACGGCTTTCAATTATTTTTAGAATCTCGATTAGTTCTAAGGCTTCGATTTTATCTATGGCTTTATTGCCTATGTGATTGAAAATATTATCCTCTAATGACTTCCAAACATTGTGGGCGTGTTTGGGTGTCCAGTCATCGGCGTTGGTGTTGTACCAATCTTTAGCCACATTTTTAAAAAGTATCTTTTCTTTTTTCTTTTTGATTGGGTCTTTGCCTTTGCGAATATCGGCTTTAATGTCATTTCGTTTGTTACGTGCCTGTGCCAATGTCATTTTAGGATATGAACCAAGGGTTAAGGTTTTTTGTTTGTCATCAAATCGGTAACTTAACCGCCAATGGATAGAGCCGCTTTTGTTAATAACCAAACTTAAACCGCCACCATCGGCGAATTTTCGTGGTTTGCCTTCAGCTATTTTCCCTTGAATAAATTTTACATTGAGTTTATCAATCATTGTCATCCTCTTAATTTGTTGTCAATTTTTATAGAAAAGACTAAAAAAGGCTTAATTTGTTGTCAATTTTCATGCTTTGCCTTGTGTGGTTCAGGATTGACAACAAAACAAGCTTAAACCCTTTATTTATAAGCCTTTATAGTGGGTTTAAGTGTTTGCAACTATCTAAAAAACCGCCTAATTGTTGTCAAACAAGCTAATATTTCATTAAATTGTACGCTTGTTTGGGTGGATTGACAACGAATTGACAACATTTAACATGGGTTTGTTTGATAGGGCTTGAACCCTTATGAATGGCTTAAATGACCGTATAGCGTTGTTTTAGGCGAAAAAAAAGAGCTTATGAAAGCTCTTGATTTAGTAAAATGGTACCGAGGGCGGGAATCGAACCCGCACTTCCGAAGAAACCGGATTTTGAATCCGGCGCGTCTACCAGTTCCGCCACCCCGGCACATTTTTTTTTACGTTTTGATGAGAACATCAAAACGTAGGGTTGAGTAGTATAATGGCAAATTTTATTTGTTCAAGAATTTCGTGGTATTTGTTGCGATTATTTTAAATCCAGTGCTATTCTAAAGCCAAGTCGTGCATCGGTAAAATTGGCTTTGGCAATAAAGCGATGGCTGGAGCGAAATTCACTTTTGGAGCTGCTCCATGATCCTCCTCGAATGACATGGTTTTCACAGCCTTGATTTATCCATGCACTGCCATCGGTTGGTGCGCGAGTGTAGGAATCATGCCAACAATCAGCTGTCCACTCCATGACATTGCCTGCTGTATCATAGAGGTTGAACTGATTGGGGATAAAGCTACCAACTGGAGCAGGTCCCCAATAGTTGTCATTATAGTTATCAAAGCCTTTTTTCCAGCGCATACGGCTGTTGCCTTTTAATCGATCGAGTTTACCAGTGAGGTTTTCGGTCACTTGCAGTGGGGTGTCATCTCCCCATGGGTATTTTGTACGAGAACCAGCGCGTAAAAAATATTCAAACTCTGCTTCGCTAGGTAAACGGTAGTTTTTAGTGGTTTGAGTTTTTAGCCATTGCACATAACTGTTGGCGTCATTCCATGATATGTGTATGACTGGGTTTAGTGGTTTGGCTTTTTTGCCCTGGTAGTCTTTTTTCCAGGTTATTCTATTTTTGTTCTTTAATCGGCCGGTACGTATGTCGTAAATGATTGATGAATGTTTCTTCTCTGCATCTGTTTTATAACCTGTTGCTTCTATGAAGAGTGCAAAATCAGCAACGGATATTTCTTTCTGACTGACAGCAAAACCATAATCTATTGACACCTCATGTACAGGTCTTTCGTGTTTAGGCCCTGCGACATAACCCATTTCAAATTTCCCAACAGGCATTATTGTCATTTTTGGTAGGTCGGCTCCATTTTGAGTGCGATCATTAAAGGTTTCTAATGGAGTGTAAGAGCCATATAGTTTCATTCGTTTGATTTCGTTTTGATAATCCTTGATAACTGTTTTTGGTAGATCTAGATCAGCGAGTTGGCTGAGCATTTTTTCAACACGCTTAATATTTGTTGTGGTGATAGCCTGATTGATTTGTTGTTCAAGCCAAAGATACCTTTGCTGTTTGAGGCTTTCTATCGTTTTTTGGGCATTTTGTACATTGATAGAACCTGGTGCTAGCAGTTTGGCTTGGTTTATTTGTTGTTGTGCTAATTGAAAGTCAATTTCTTCGGCAGCTCGCAATGCACTATTGATAAGAATGCCATTGACTTGTGCAACCAAAATATTAGCTTTGCTACTTGTGGGGTCTATCTCAATGGCCTGTTTAGCACTGTGCCATGCATCTTGTGAGTCAGCAGTTATTACTAAGTTATCTTGTAACTGTTTTGTACCTTTCGCATAGAGCTTGTTGATGGTTTTTAGGGTGCTGAGTTTTTGTTTTAAATCTTTTATCTTCGTATCTTCTGGATTGAGTGCTTTTAATTGAGCGATAGATTGTGTTAAAAGTTTTTCATCACCTTGATCAATCGCTTGGTTAATTTGTGTGGTAAGGTGTTGTGTTAAAAGTTCTGAAAGTCTATCGGTGTTTTCATTGTTTTTATCAATTTGTTTGAGGTTAACAAGATAAAATAGGGCGTTTTGATTTTCAGGTTCAAAATAACGTCCTTCTTCAATGGCTTTTTCGATTGTTATTACGAGTTCTTCACTAGTGAGTTTTTGCAAATCATCTTTGTTGAATTTCCAAGCAGGAATGTCAAGAATATCTTCTAAAACTGTTCTTTGTGTTGTTGGGTCAAAGAATGTTTTATCGTCTTCTTTTTTTTCAATACCAATCAATGGTTTGTTATCTTGAGTGACACTAAAGCTTGTGTTTGTATGTGAGCTTGTGTGTCTCATGAGGTATAAAAAAGCCACTAAGCCGATACCAATAAGTAGTACGATTATTTCTTTAGCGTTTAATTTTTGATCTTGTACTTGCATCATTTATTGTGTGCAGTCATCTCTGAGTGTATTGCAAATTCTACTGTCTTTAAGTGGGCTTATCCCACCTGCTGTGTTTTTTATGCGCTTAATAATCAACTGTTTAAGGTTTGAGTTGTTTTTATTGCAGTCAATTATCATGGATTCGTCAATCATTGTATAACCATCGTGGTCAGTTTTGGCGCTGATTAAATACTTAGGTACGACAATATTAATCAAATCATCGTCTTTAATTAACAAGCCACTTTTACTGAAGGTTAGTTGATGAAACTGTTGTTTTTCAGGGTCATGAATAAATCGAATACCTGAGACCAGCAGCCAATGACCATTGGCAGTCCACATATCAATGGAGTGTTTTAGCATCTCTTTGAGTATTTTACCATCAATTTGGATTAGGGTTAAATCTGAAGGATAAGGAAACATGCCTTCAATATGCTTACGTGTAATGGCACTGTTAGCAGCTATATTGTAGTTGAGTCTGACAGAACCAGAATTGATTAGGGCAACATCTGCGTGACACAACTTAAACTCTTGTAAGGCAGTATCGGCAATAAAATCGCCAAGGTTGGTTTCAAAACGCCTTATTTCACTTTCTTCGGCAATAAGGTCAACTTTTGTGGTGCCATAAGCTAGGTCCAAGCAATCCTCATTTTCATGTTTCTTTTGGCAATATTTTACTTTAGTTTTTTGTATCCAGTTATCGATGGTTTGTTGAACATTCACATCTTTTGCGACAGTTTTATCAAGATCAATAAATGTCGGTAAGAAACTAATTTTGTCTTGTGTCAGAGTGACATCAATGACAGCTGCTGACAAAGCATCGGCATCGGCTTTGATTATCCACGTGCCATTGACTTGTTCATTTTGACGGTAGTGTTCGTGCCCACCAATAATGATGTCAGGTCGATAGGCTTTGTCCAGTTCAAGAATTTTTTTATCATCGCCTAGACGTTGGTGTGTTAAGGCAATAACGACTTGAGCCCCTTGCTTTCTCAAAAAAGGCACATAATGTTTGCTGACTTCAAGTGGGTTGTCAAAACTAGCAATGTATTCGGGGTGAGTCATATCCGTTGTTAAGCTGTAAAAGCCAACTTTTATGCCATCATATTCTTTAATGAGCCATTTATGAATTTTGTTAGAGTGAATTTTTCCTAGCTTTTCATCTTCATACCAGTTGATATTGGAGTCTAACCAGTTAAATTTGGATTCGTCAATTCGTTCTTGTACCATTGGCAGGTATTTGAGTTTAGATTTATCAAATTCGTGGTTGCCAAAGGTAATAATCATATTGTCATCAAAGTCATGATTGATGCCATCTAATTGGTTCATGGCATCAATCATGGCTGCACCTTTGTTGACGCGACTACTAAAAGAAGGCTGAAGAAAATCACCTGCATGTAATAATACGACATCTTTTCCTTGAGCTAACAATTTGTCGCGCAGTGTTTTAACGCGTGCTAAACCGCCAACTTTGCCGTTATCTAAGCCTTCTGCTCGGTAAACATCGTTGATGGCAAGAATGATAAAGGATTTTTGTATTATTTTCTTTTGGCAAGAGCCCAGAATTAATAAAAGTGTTA
>JALWML010000217.1 GCA_027083915.1 Lysobacterales bacterium
TCGTTGATGGTTATTTCAACCCAACTAGTTGGTGAATTCTTTCTAAACCTTATCGGAGGATCTCTTTTCCATAAATGGTCAGGCTGTTTTAGTAATAGGCGAGTCGAAGTTGCATAAGCTTTACCGTCTTTTAGCATTACTCCTTTACGTATTTGATTCAGTTGAGGAGCCTTAGCAAGACCTTCAACTTGCACCAAATAAACTTTATCAACCTTGTTACTTGGATTAGATAAATTGTGTTTTAAACGCCCATCATCCGTTAACAGCATTAACCCTTCAGAATCATAATCTAGGCGACCTATAGAATAAATTTTTTTAATAGTAATATAATCAGATAGTGTTGCCCTACCACTAGTATCGGTAAATTGGCTTAAAACCTGATATGGTTTATTAAAAGCAACTAACATTGTAATTTTTCAATAAATCTTCTTGGTGCATTGTCAAACCCACCATTACTCATAAATACGACATGAGACTCTACTTGAGCCACTTTTACAAGTAGAGATAATAGCTCCTCTACTGACACAACCATTTTGACACAATTTGCTGCCATTTGCTTAAAGACATCTTGCTGCCAGGATAGATTGGGGTAGTTCATGACTATTGACACATCAGCTTTTAATAAGGATCCAGGCAATGCTTGGGCATGCGCACCACTTCGCATTGAGTTACTGCGAGGTTCAACAACAACAATTAATTGTTTGTCTCCAATACTATTCTTGACTCCTTCAATTGTTGTTGATATAGCAGTCGGGTGATGGGCAAAATCATCATAAACAGTAATTCCTTTAACTTTCCCGACCAACTCCATGCGCCGTTTAATGCCCTGAAAATTCCGTAGAGATTGACTCGACTGAGTAAAACTAACACCTGCCTGCAATGCAGCGGTCATTGCCGCTAGCGCATTAAGCATGTTATGTTTTCCAGTTAAACTCCATTGGATAGAACAGTGCTTTGAATTTTTATAATAAACATCAAAAGCAGAATAATCAGAAGTGATTGCACGCGCATAGACGTTTGCTGAATTATCGCTTCCAAAAGTCTTCACTGGAGTCCAGCACCCCATTTTTAGAACAGATTTAAGGTTGTCATCGTCATTGTTAACCACTAACAAGCCTGTATTCGGTATGGTTCTTATAAAGTGATGAAATTGTTTTTTTATGGCATCTAAATCTTCAAAAATATCAGCATGATCGTATTCAAGGTTATTTAATATAGCAACATTGGCGTGGTAGTGCACAAACTTAGAACGTTTATCAAAAAAAGCAGAATCATACTCATCAGCTTCAATAACAAACGCATCAGACTCTGTAAGTCGGGCAGAAACACCAAAGTCTTGAGCCACCCCCCCAATGAGAAAGCCTGGGTTTTTGTTGTTATCTTCTAATATCCAAGCCAGCATCGATGAGGTTGTGGTTTTTCCGTGTGTTCCTGCTACGGCAAATACTTTTTTTTGCCGTAATAAGTTTTCACCCAACCATTGTGGTCCAGATGAAAAATGCTGTGTACTTGGTAGCAAAGATTCGATAACAGGCATGCCACGAGTCATCACATTACCTACAACAACCTCATCATAAGGAGTAGAAAGGACCGTATCATCATAGCCTTGGTGCATTTTTATACCAAGTGTTTCTAGTTGAGTACTCATAGGCGGATAAACATTTTGATCAGAACCACTAACCTCAAAACCTAAAGAACGGGCTAAAACAGCCAGTCCGCCCATAAAAGTCCCACAAATTCCTAGGATATGTATTTTTTGTTTATTCATAATGAACATTCTAAATGATATAATCGGAAAATGAAAAAAGATTACGATAAATATGTCGATGCAAAAGGATTAAAATGTCCGCAACCACTCTTGCTGTTAAAATTAGCAATAAAAGAAGTCGATACTGATGAAATTATACTATTGGAGGCAACAGACCCTCATACAGATTTAGATGTTGAAGTGTGGTGTGAAAGATTTAATCACAAAATAATCAACACTGGATATTGTGAAGAAAATTTTAAATTTTGGATTAAAAAGTAATGGTGCCGGCACGCGGAGTCGAACTGCGGACCTACTGATTACAAGTCAGTTGCTCTACCATCTGAGCTATGCCGGCTTTGAGGTTGTGCAGTATAGAGAGGTTTAAATATAATTTCAAATGTTTTTATAAATCTTTTTAAAAAAAACCAAAAAACGTATTAAATATCTTATTCCTAAAGATGGATAATGAAACTGTTTTAAAATTGAGCTAAATCACCAGTTACATTCAACTTTATTTGCACTAATCTTCGGGTTAATTTGCTTCACATCTGGAAGTTTATACACTTGATCAGAGGCTACTGAATAATCAATCCAAAATTCAGGCCATTGTTCAATTTTGATTTGTTTTTTTGCCTCAAAACCCTTGGACTGGAGCTCTTGCAAACGAGAGTCTGCATTATTAACATCACGATACAAGCCGAGGGAAATAGTGTTTTCATTTTCACCACCTGTGACAACATAATAGTCTTTTATATTGAGTTCAGAAAGCTTTCTACCAATATCCAATGCTTCATTTCGCGATTCTTTAGCTGGGATATAAACCCAATATCCTGCTTCTTGAGAAGATATTATTTTTCGGGTTCGGATTTTTAGCACATCTTTTTTTAATGCATTGAGAATAGCTGTTGATTCCGTTTTAGAGTTAAATACACCAACGGTATAACACTCTTGGTTAAATACCTCTGATGGCGTATTCTGTGGTTTTGGTTGGGTTTCCTCCCATATAGACTTGGAAGTATCTAATTCACTCAATAATGTTAGCTTATTAACCTTATCATCAACAGCAATAAATTTACGTTGGATAGGTGTGTTCTTTTTACTATAACTATAAAAAGCTATATTTGACAGCAAAAGGACTATAAACAATATTCGAAAAATAAGCATTAATTAAGTTGCGTTAAAAGGCATGTTGAATAATAAATGATTTTGATAAATAGTCAATAATTTAAACTGACCTTTGCACAACTCTAGGTTAATGTGAGAGAACATTTATTTTATCTTAATCGAAGCACTTGAAATAAGTCTGATTTCTTGCCCCAAACGCACGCGAAGCATCCCTTTACAATCTATATTCATATAAGTTGCTTGATACGATCGAGTTGGTTCAGTTACATATATGGTTTTATTGGCGTGTAAGTCTAGATTATTCCATTGAACCATTAAATTATTTAGTTTATTCAATTTAAATTCTTCAATAACTTTTTCTATGTGATTTATTAAATAAACAATAAATTGACTTCGATTAAGAGTTGAAATTTGAACATTCATGCAAGGCTGATTTATAGTGTCTAACAAACCTTGGGCAATATCCCAATTTATACCAATACCAATACAGGCTTTGCAATGTCTTTTACTTCCTTGAGCTTCAATTAAAATTCCTGCAATTTTACCTGATTCTCCAATTATATCATTAGGCCATTTAAGGCTGACGAGTTGGTTTGAGAATTGTTTGATTACCTGAATGACTGCCACACCAACGGCTATATTAAGACCAGACAAAGAATGCAATGGAAAATCAAAAGAGTGTGAAAGTGATAGCGCAATAGATTGACCTAATGGTGTAAGCCATGACTTACCGTGTTGTCCCCTGCCTTGCATTTGCTGTTCGGTTAAGAATACAGCATCCTGAGAGCTGGTTTTTGCCAGTGTATTTGTTGAGTCAGTAGAGAAACAATAAAAGATGCTGTTTTTATAATGTGACTGTATAAAATTTACATCCAAAGGAGTAATATTTTTAATTAATTTAATACTGTTCGAGTCGATGGTTAGTGGTAAACCCATAGTATGTAACTTTTTTATTATATGTTTTACATCACCGATAGTCGTATTAAAATAACAACAGATTTCATTTAGACTTAGCTCTTTACGCCTTACCACATAGTGAAAAAGAGACTCTAAACAAAGTTTCTGATGAGCCATTGTTTAATATCATGAATTTCATCCATTGATACACCGTGTTGAATAGGGTAAGTATTCCAATCAATTTTATAACCAAATTGCTTAAGTTGATCTTTGCTTTTACTGCCAAGTGTAAAAGGAACAACTGGGTCTTGAGTGCCATGACCCATAAAAAAAGGAGTGGAAATATTTGCTTTTTCAGATAATACCTCAGGGATAGGAAGGTATCCAGACAATGCAATGACTCCGGCTATTTTGTCAGTTAAGGTTGTGGCTAAGTGTAAAGCCAGAGCACTACCTTGAGAAAACCCTGCAAGAATAATTTGCTCATAAGTAAATCCTTGGTTAATCTGCTCTTGAATTAATCCTTTAATTAAATCAGCCGATTCCAAAACACCTTTTTTATCAGCATGTTTGCCAATATCCATCATTGTAATATCATACCAAGCGCGCATAACCATTCCACCGTTAATAGTTACTGGAATCTTGGGGGCATGAGGGAAAATAAACTTAATGGGTAATTCAGCTATATTAAACTGAGGTACAACTGGAGCAAAATCATTTCCGTCAGCACCCAAACCATGCATCCATATTATGACGAGCTTAGGGTTTTCGCCTGTTTTTTTAATAATCGTATCTAAAGTCATATCTTCACTCCTAAATCTGAAAGTAGCTTTTTTGTGTCCTTTGCCATCATTGTTAAAATAACTGTTCTTTTAGCTTGAATAGAGCCATTATCAAAGATATTCTTATAGTTTGATTGCTTAGGTGTTTTATGATTTAAGGCGTCAGAATAGAGAGTAAAATTAACCTTATAATCTTCCCATTGCATTACTTTATATTTAGTCGTCAGTTTGGACAACTTTAAAAAGGATTTAATATTGTTTACAATAGTTTTTGCCTCTGAAGGTAAAATATCGCCAACAGCCACTAAGTCAATTTGAGCAACTTTGCCTCCTAAATAGCTAATAATAACTTCTGTATTTTTGCTAAAATGTTCTGTACAAACAACAACTTGATGCATCTTAATTTTTTTTGTTTTCTTACAAGCTTGTGACAGACTATTACTTGCGCTTAATTTATCTTGAAGACGATTGTGTGAAAACTGAAATGCAGAGATACCAACGAGTGGATTGGTTATCCCATCAGATAAAAGCCAATGTTCAATTAAATTTTTATGATCTCTTTTTTCTATTTTTGAGCCCAGAAGAGACTTCTTGTTTGAAGAAGTATAAATATGCAACTCATCAATAACAGTTTGAAAATTTTGTTGATTCTGGTATTTTTCTAAAGATAGTATATATTCAACATATACGTCTTTATTATAAATTTGTCCTATTTTCCGTAAATAATCTTGTCGTCTATTAAAGTTTTTTTGAATCACATTTATTGTCTT
>JALWML010000218.1 GCA_027083915.1 Lysobacterales bacterium
TATAAGCAAGCGTTTGAACGAGGGGTGAAAATTATTGGAGCAACCGCTCATTTTGTTACCAGTGACTTAGATGAAGGGCCTATTATTGCGCAAAATATTATTCCGGTTAATCACCGTTTTGATTGGAGAGATATGCAAAGAGCAGGGCGTGATGTTGAAAAGTCAGTGCTCTCTCGGGCTTTGTCGTTAGTGCTTAATGACCGTGTATTTATTCATGGCAATAAAACAATTGTTTTTTAAAAAAAGGGTGCGCCATCCTTGGTGCAAAGATCTGCCTTGATTATGCGAACTATGTAGATGAAAGTTAAATAGTTTGCTTGAGATAATTATATACGAAAAGATTAGTACGAGTCAAGTAATATTAGCTGTTTTTTATAGTTATTATTTACCAGATAGCAAAAGTATTTATAATATATTTGGCGTTAGAAATTGGTACTTTCCCTTGATGTTTATACATCCAATAGGGTGGAAAGATAATTAATCGGCCTTGAGAAGGTTTTAATTTAATATTTAAGTCAATAAATTCAGTCTCACCTCCTTCCATAACATCATTTAATGTCCAAAGGAAGGCTAAATATCGATTAGAAGTGGGCCCATAATTATCAAAATGAACTTCAAAGCAATCTTCTTTATTGATTTCATATTTTTTAAGGCGCATATCAGCAAAACCTTTTGGTTGAGGTAATGGAGTTATATTGCAATCTTTTTCATAACGTTTTTTATAATTAAGCATTATATTTGAAAACTGTTGTAAATCAGATTCAGGTAAGTGTTTAATTAAATTAATTTCTGACCAACGACTATTTATTAAATGTTTATGTCTTTGTTTCCCATTTATATTTTGTATCGATGTGTTACTTTCAAAAAAATTAATAAAATTCTGACATAAAAAATTTGGTATTGCATTTTCATATACCTGAATATAGTCACGAATATTATACATAAAGTATCTCCTGATTTTTTCTTATTATAAAAGAAGTTTTTCTCTATCAGAATTGTAAAAAAGCATATTTTAATAAATTTGTTTCATTTAAAAAGCGATTATTTTTCAAATCGCTTTTTGTTTTTATCAACTACTTAATCAGAATCGGGTTTTAAAGCCTATGCTGTAAGTTCGGCCAAATAGTCGGTATCTTGCTTCATCTGTACCACCGTTAAATCCAGATTCGATATATGGCGGATCTCTGTCAAAAATATTGTTAACGCCTAGAGTTAGAGTGCTTTCTTGCCATGGAACAGCATAGGTAACAGTTAAATCACTATAAGATTGGCTTGCAATATTTTGAATACCTTCTTCAACATCAAAATTAATTAAATCAGCATCTAAACCTGAATAATAATCTAATGTATAAAATACACCCCAAGCTCCTTGTTTCCAGCCAGTTATTATTTTAGCTTGATCTTGATTGAAAGAAGAGTCACCTGTAAATCGACCATCTAAATCATCAATTCCAGCACCTGCAAAATCTTCCGATTCGCGGTTTAAAATATGAGTCCACAAAAATGACAAATTAAATTGTCCGTAATCAGAACTAAACGCATAGGATAACTCGGAATCAATACCTTCAATTTGAACTTTAGAAGCATTGGTAAATGTAGCTGCAATGGAATCCACTTCTCCTGTGGCTCGACGAACCACTAATGCACATTCTTCACTTGATGCGCTGTCTGAATTTAAGCACCTTAATAAAGTAGTATCAGCACTTATGGTTGTGATTCCATCACCTAGGTTGACCTTCCACCAGTCTAGAGTTGCAGTAAATCCGTCTAAGGCATCAGGTGACCATGCTAAGCCAAAAGTATAGGTTTCCCCTTGCTCTGGTTTTAGTAATGGATTGCCTCCTACGCGTGATCTTAATTGACCATTTAATTGTACAACACCATTCTCAGTTCCGCCATCAGAGTTAACTCCCCCAACAGTACCTGGAACTCCAGAAGCAATACATATTTCTTGCTGATGGGCATTTAAATCATTCCAGTTTATAGTGTTGCAAGGATCTTGGACTTGTGGAAAGTTATCAGATTGTCCACTAAATAAAGTACCAACACCTGGCTCTCTAAAAACTTCAGCAAACGTCCCTCTTAGAAGAAATGTGTCTGTTGGACGCCATGTGAAGCCAGCTTGAGTGGTAGTATTTGACCCAACTGTAGAATAGTCATCATAACGCACTCCTAAGTTCAATTCTAAAGTCCCTACACCTACAGTGTCACTGTCAATTAATGGTATGTTTAGTTCACTATATAAACTGGTCACATCATATGTTCCTTGCACACCAGGACCTTTACTTCCAGTTACTCCCCCAGTTGCTTTACCTGAATCGGGTACAAATTTATTGCCATTATCTCTGTATTCAATACCAAATGCCGATCCAACAGGACCTGCTGGTAAATCAAATAGAATCCCACTTACATTAGCATTAAAAACATCTAACTGTGTTTCATTATGGTCGACTAAGGTTGCACTTACATAGTTTAACATTTCTTGAGTTACCGTTCCTGTTCCACCAAATAGGTTTAAAGGAACGCATCCATCAATAGGATTTTCAGGAGTACCACATGTTGCCACACCATTTGAATCAAAAAATGAAGACCCTAGTGCTAAAGCAAGTCTTGATCCTATAAATTGACCAAAGTCTTCACTAACTGTTTGTCTGTATCCAAAGTTATAACTCGCTTCCCAACTCCAACCAGTTTCAGCAATGTTACCACGTGCCCCAATCAAAGCTTGATATTGTTGAACGTCTTGTGTGAAAATTCTATTTCCTTCAATCATTCTACGTAGTACACGTGTGACATCAGCACCAAAGGGGTTGAAAACATTATCAGCAGGAATCCCATTTCCTCCTCCTATAAGGGGAGCAGCGGGATCAAATGCGGTATCATATGGGACTGGAGCTAATTGTTGTGTTGACGTTCGGTGATTGTATCTTACGCTGGAGAAGAGTTCCATGTTTTCTAGTTCATGTGATGTTTCAAAGAAAATATTTGTTTTCTTATATGGAGTTTGTATGAAATTTACAGGAGCAAAATTGTATGTATCATTGTTTGCTCCGCCAAAGACAAAGGGACGAAAGTCGCTTAATTGTAAGGTGCGCCCAGGAGCTCCACAATCTCCAAGATTTGGTGCGGCACCATCTATTGTAAGTAGGTCATCTATGCCATCAACAATGAATAAGCCACATGGAATTCGTGCACTTCCAATACGATCCAAATAAGGTGCATTTTGATTAAACCCTCCTCCTGCATTAAAGGCATCAATATCATTAATTTCAAACGTGTCTTGTAAGAATTCATAAGGAGTGTCACTTTGTAAGGAGCCTGATTGTTCCTCATATTGTAACCCAAAGATATAATGACCTGAATCTGTAGAATTTCCATAAACTAGACTACCTGATTTATTATCTGCATTATTTGTATCAAATGAATCAGAATATTTTACCTCGATTTCTGTACCAGTAAAGTCTGTTCTTGTGATTATATTTACTACACCAGCTACCGCATCTGCTCCATAAATTGCTGATGCACCTTCTTTAAGTATTTCTACTCGCTCAATCATTGCAGATGGAATTGACTGAAAATCTCCTCCATCAACAGTTCTACGGCCATTTATTAAAACTAGTGTTCGGCCAGAACCTATTCCTCTAAGATCGACAAAAACACTACCATTACCTCCGTTATTTGTTCTAACTCCTATTGGTGACCCTGAGAAAGAAGGCAATCTCTGTAAGAGGTCTCCAACATCAGTTACACCAGTTCGTAATAAATCTTCTCTATCAATTATAGTGACAGGAAGTGAGTCTTGTAGGTCAACACCTCTTATATTTGTTCCCGTAACAACCATACTATCTAGTTTTTCAGTGTCGTTATCTTGAGAGAAGGTTGTTCCCGATGTTAGCACGGATGCGAAGAAACTAACGTAAAGTGCTTTGCGAACCGCGTAAGTTATTGGATTACGTTTTATTTTCATTTTTATCTCCAGTTTGTTAAAAAATAAGTAATAACGCACACGTAGTACTACATGTGTCGTAATTACTAATCATATACTACTAAAAAAGTCGTATATGTCAATAATTAACTGTTTGTCTTAACAAAAAATTAACGGAGGAGAAATGTTTAACGATAAAAGCTCATCTTTTATCTTTTGAAAAGATGAGCTTTCTAAGCTGATTTATGGAGTGTTATTGAATCTTTGGTTTAGATTTTGTTTTTAATACTAGCTGTGAGCTTATCCGTAAACTGCATCACCGCATCAGTTGCTTCGTCTGTGGCATTTAGTGCGGTATAGCTTAGTTTTGAACCATAACCAGACCCAATACTATCACCTGATTTGATTTCATAAGCATCAACATCTAATTGTGCGTTGATTAACTCACTACTGCGACCAGCATAGTTCAGTTGTTGTGAGCCAACATAATTAACATTAGCAATAACCATGGCTTGCCCGCCATTTTTTTGGATAAGTTTTTTTAGTTCTGCTAAATCCAAGCCATTATCAAGCAGCTGACGCATGCCAGGAATAAATTGTTCATTCATGACTTTTATACCTTGTGCTTTTAATTCGTTTTCAAGAATTTTCTCAATGGGATTAGCTACAGCTGGATCACCAAAGGCAATAACGACAACTCCTTTATTCAACGGAACGGCTTTGGGAATGTGTCGTTTCGGTTTTTGTTGTACGCTTTGTGCAACCCGTGAACTTGATTCTACGGATATTGGTGGAACCGATGTCTTACTTTCGGCAATAATATTCTTTTGTGTTGAAGTATTAACAGCTAATGTTTGCAGCTCACTCTGTTTAGGTAACGTAATGGCTTCAACATCAGAGACCTGTATGCTTGATGTTTGAGGTGTATTGGCTTGTTGTGTTAGTACTGAAGTATCACCAGCTTGTGCTTGTAGGGTATCATCTTTCTTTTGATTGCTATCTATTGCTAGGTTTTCATTTGTATCGGATGTCGAGAGGCTCGGTGTACTGTCTGTTTCAATGTCAAAATTCGCTTCTTGTGGTTGCTCAATTTCTGTAGAAGATTCAGTCGATGCCAGTGATTCTTCAGGAAAGTTAATTTGACTAGATTCATCAACAGTCACTTCATCTTTCTCATTTGATTCGCCAAACATGCTAGATAAACCAACCATAATGCCTTGTCCTTTTATCTTTGAGTTAGCATTGGGTCCTAGCACTTGAGATGTGGATGGACTCGATGAGTTGGTTGATTCTGTAGGGCTTGTGTCTGTAGAATCTGTCAGTTTGACGATTTGCTGATTTGAGGAAGATTGTGGAACGGGGAGGTAACCACCGTAATAACCAAAGGCACCTGCTCCA
>JALWML010000219.1 GCA_027083915.1 Lysobacterales bacterium
GTTCTAATGAATGCCCTGTCCTGGAACGACAGTTAACTTGGTAAGCCAATATGCCAAGTAAATCACAAATTCAAAAAATATTCGCAAAAAATCATGAACTGGTTATTAAGGCTGTTTCGTACCAAAGGCCCGAGATAAAAGGGCTCACTGCAGAGGACATTGAACAAGAAGTGTGCATTAAATTATTAAATTTAATAAAAAGTGACCCAAAAAATGAAAAGATCTCGTCTTATAGTTATATATACAGAATAACCGCCAATGTCATTATTGACTTAGCACGTAAAAATCAAAAGCTAAAAGGCGAAATGACTATTCCGGATGAAAACGACGAAGAGTATTATGCTCCAAGCCTCATTTCGGATGCATCTAAACCAGATGAAGGTCATGCAAATGAAGAAATGCTAAAACGCGTATTAGTGGTTATCGAAACATTAAAAGAAAGTCGACGTATCGCTGTAAAATTGCGATTACAAGGATTTTCAGTAAAAGAAATAGGCGAAATGACTGGTTGGTCTTTTCACAAAGCAGGCAATCTCTCAAAAAGAGGGATGAGTGATTTAAAAGATAAACTGCACGAATTAGGTATAGAATATGAAATTAACTGAACAACAATTATCACAATTATTTAAGCAATCAAAGACAACTGCGATTGATTCTTCAATTGAAAACTTAAATGATTTTTCTCAAGCATCTGATGCAAGGATAGCAGTTGCAGAAAAAATTGCGGATAACAGTCACTTAAGTGCGAGTTACCACGTTATTAATCAATTACAAGAGTGGTCCAAATCTGTAGCAACGGATATAGCCTCGAGTCGTCAATCTGCCTTTGAAGGCTTATTTGCATGGTTGAGACCTGTTTTAGCAACAGCAGCATTAGCGTCGATTGTTTACATCAGTTACCCACAGTTCGATTCCTCAGCCGTGACTCCACTTGTCGATTCAGGAAAAGGTGTATTTACCGCTAATTTTGAAGATGCACCATCTCAGGTTCAATCTCAGTTACCAACAAAAGCAACGCAAAAACCAAATAATGACATCATTTATTCAGGTGGATTTGGTTAAATAATACTCCAAAATAGACCTTATCTAAAAAGAGTGTTGTTATAATGCTCTTTTTTTATGTCCAAACACCTCAATGCCATTACGTCCTTTAATTTTAAAATTACAAAAACAATACCAACTTGATAAAAGAGAAGTCGAAATTGTTATCTCTCATATTTTAAACATTAATAGTGCGGGATTATTTATTTATGATAAAGAACTGAACAAGCAACAGTTAAATAACATTCACCAATTACTGGCAAAAAGACAGCATGGCATTCCCTTCGCTTACCTAACAGGAGTCAAAGATTTTTGGTCTTTGACACTCAAAGTCAACGAGCACACGCTTATTCCACGACCCGAAACCGAACTCATCATCGAGTATATCCTCGGTAAAACAACAGCTGATTTTGAAGGTTCGATTCTAGATTTAGGAACAGGCACTGGTGCTATTGCCTTAAGCCTTGCGCTAGAACGTCCAAAAGCACAAGTTACGGCTATTGATCAAAGCCCTATGTGTGTGAAAACTGCACGAGAGAACAAAGAAAATTATCAACTTAACAATGTTGAGATTTTTCAAAGCAACTGGTTTGAAAAGCTTGAAGGACGTACATTTGATTTTATTGTATCCAATCCTCCCTATATTGCTCAAGATGACAAGCATTTATCGGACTTAAAATTTGAACCTAATAGCGCATTAGTTGCTGATGATAATGGTTATTCTGATTTAGAACACATAATCAAAAAAGCAAGTAACTACATGAATAGAAATGCAGAACTGATTTTAGAGCATGGCTATAATCAACATGAAGTTGTTCAACAAAAACTTTTGGCTAATTGTTATTTAAATGTTAAATCTCACCCTGATTTAGCAGGCATCCAACGAATTACCACAGCAGATGCGCCAAAATCTTGCTATTAAAAGGTGAAACTTATACAATTCTTTTACTAATTAATTTTAATAAAAACGTACTATGAAAACATCTGTTAAACAAAAATTATTCATAAGCTTGTTGTTTCTAACACCTTTGGCAATAGCACAAGTTGCACCAACAACACAAGGCTTCACGGACACAGAAGATTTACCGGGATGGATTATATCCAATCAATCATCTCCATTGGGGGATTCTAGTTGGTTTCAAGGAACGGATCAAGCCACTATTTTCACTGCACAAGAGGGCGAACCAAATTCATATATTGCAGCTAATCACCGCAATACCCGTTCATTGGCTGGTACTCCAGGAACAATCTGTAACTACCTCATTATGCCTGAGTTAGGCAACCTAGAATCGGTATCTTTTTATACCCGTTCTCGAATTGCTAATAACAACTTCACTGTCTTTCCAGACCGTTTGTACATGGTTTACAGCCCAACAGGTGAAATCAACACAGGAAATTGCACCGATGGCTTTGGAGATTTTACCGAAACTCTATTAGTCATCAACCCAGACTTAAGTAAATCAACCGATGAAACCGTAGGCTATCCATTAGTCAATTGGACTCAATACAGTGCAGACATCAACGGCAATGGACGCGTTGCTTTTGTATATTATGTTGAAGATGCTGGTTTTTATGGTAACAATTCAAATTATATTGGTATAGATTCAGTCGAATGGGTGCTCGCACCAACACCAGTAAATCAAATCAATTTCAATCCTTGGAAATAAATTTAAATTAATTTCTTGATTGTAAAAACACCTCTTTTATAGAGGTGTTTTTTTATTCTTTTCGTATTCTTTTTTAGCCGCTTTCATGGCTTTTAACCCACCGCCATTAACAACATTAGTATAACCCAACTTCTTCAACTCTTCTAAAGTCACCGAAGCACGACGACCTGAGCGACAATACAAAACAACCGAACGCTCTTTGTTTTTCCCTATTCTTTTGGCAATTTGAGGAGTATTTTCATATTCAATATTTATGGCATGGTCTAAATGCCCACCATCAAATTCTTGTTTGGTTCTTACATCCAAAATTAACGCACCCTTATCTATTAATTCCCACGCATTTAATTGCTCAGGACCATACCGCGTACAGGCAGTTAATGAGAAAATTGATATCAGAATGATGAGAGGAACTAGAAGCTTTTTCATAATAATTTTTAATAATGATAATGTGCGGAATAATACCACACAAAAGAATAAGGACCAAAATTATTGGTCCTTATTTATTTTTAGTTACTTTAAAGTGCTGAAGGTGTTTCTTATAGTAAACACCAAAGGATGAATCCTTCTGGTTAACAACAATTTTAGGGTTAACATAAGGTTGATAAGCATTTTTAAAAATCATTTTTTCATCATCAATACTATAAACATAGAGCTGGCTATTGGTTGTACCATAAGAGGATGTTTCATTAAAAATAACCAATAAATTTAATTTAGACAGGAAAAAAACACTTTTGGATTGACTAGGAACTCCTGAACCAATAAAAAAAGGCGAACCTTGTACAGGAAATTTATATAATTCTTTCGTTTCGCCAGTAGTTATATCAACTTGCATAAGTTTAGAAGCAGAGTTATCTCCGTAGTCATTATTCACCTTATATACTATATTTCTTTTCGAGTCATATGCAGCAGGTCCAAATTCCTTAAATTCATATTTTTTGCTATTAAATTTAGGGTACACAACTTTGCCAGTTTTACTAGATAGAATAGTAATTTCATAGCCATCATAATTTAAAAGAATAATAAATTCATCACCAATTCCAATCACCCTGTTCAAGTCATAATATAGTCTTTTACGAACTTCTTTGGTCACCAACAAAGAATATTTCCATTTAATTTTGTCATTTTCCATAGCCACCAAAATTCTATCGCCTAGTTTTCCTTTTAGTTCTGCTTTGCAATACTCTAAATCAATTCGCGGTTTCATATAAAGTGTTTCAGATGAAATCGTAATACTGCCATTGTCATTGCTGGAAATTCCATGCTTGCAGATACCACCTATATTTCTACTGACTATTTTTTGCTCAACTTGCAAAACACCATTGTCATCAAAATAAGGATATAAAGCTAGCCGTTGTTTGGGATGAAAACGATCATAATCTTTTATTGTTAATGTCTCGATATTTTTTTCATCTACAAGATTAATGGTAAAATGTTTAGATGTTACTTCTTTTTTATTATGAATCGATGATGGAGTTGAACGCCAAATGATAGCAGAATAAAAAAAGAGTATTGCCATAAATATTTGCAAAACCACATTTACCCAAGCCGATTGTTTTCTCAATAAATAAGAGAGCACAGCAGAAATGGCAAGGAATAAAACCAGATAATAAATAATCATTTTTGGCGTTCTTGAATTAAAAAAATATTTTAACACACAATTTATGATACAGTATTAAGGCATTAACTAACGCACAAGAAGAACCCATGGAAAATCAGAACGATACTGAAGAAAATCACGAAAAAGAATCAAATGAGAATAGAATAACTAAATCCGATACAGTTTCAAAAGTATTAATTGGTTTTGTTTGGGCTTTTATTGGAATAGTTATTGCTGGAATATTAGGTTTTTTTGCACTAATGGGAGCTGCATGGGGACGACCTTTGCGAGTTAAAGGCAAACAAGTTCACGCAGAACTTCAAAAGGGCAATAGTTGGACACGAGGAGAAATGCCAGATATAACAGGATTAGATACCGCAACTCGTGATGCTTAGGAAGCTTTATGGCTGCATGATGCACAAAAAGAACATGCATCTGTCCCAGCATTTTCTCGTATTTCATGGTTATTAACAGCTGTTGGATCACCAGCTGATTTAATGGAATGGTCACATCGAGCCGCGATTGAAGAGATTGAACACACACAATTATGTTTTGCTCTTGCTCAAGGTTATTCCAATTCAGGGCAATCTTATACAGTCAAGCCCATGCCAAATTTATTAGATGGTGGTTTAGATTTAAAAGAAGATGCTTTACTGGTTCTTGCCAAAGAAAGTTTAACCGACGGCTGCCAACTAGAAGACTACAACGCCGATGTGGCAACCGCTTGTGCTGAAATTTGCAAAGATCGTGTCACACGAAATGTGCTCAAGCAAATTACATTAGAAGAACGCTCTCACGCAGAATTTTCATGGAAGTTATTGCAGTGGACGCTAGAACAAAATCCACAAGAAGTTAGGATTGCTATCGAAAAGTGCTATAAAAATCTAGAAAAATACAAACGACCTACCGCCTACAGTTGGGATAAAAAACGCTTAATTAATAAAGCCGATGCACAACAATTATTCAATCACGGACGTTTACCCGATGAAAAATGGGCAGAA
>JALWML010000220.1 GCA_027083915.1 Lysobacterales bacterium
ATATTGTTGTATTTTTCAGATGTTGAGAACCTTAAATATACACGGCTTTTGCCTATGAGTAACTTATTTTTTTAACTTTTTCCTAAATGCACCACGGGTTTTTACTTATAAAATAATGGTTGTCAATTTCATCTTGCGTCATGTTCTTTATATTATAATGACTCAAGTTAAACCAAATATTGAGTATAATGACTACAATAACAGAGAGTAAAAGTGGTGTAAGAAGAATCCACTTTTGTTTATAAAAGGCTTCAATCTTTGGCAAATATTTCTGTAATTTAGAAGGCAATCTGTTTCTATATTTTTCTAACTGCCCTTTTTTCCATGCATTAAACTCTTTAAGTAAAATGATTTTTACTTCCACACCAGACTTTTGTGAAAGTTGTTCTACTAATTCAATGGAATCATTCATGTAATTGCTGTTTAGGGTAACAATAGTTTTGTCATTGAATTTAATAGCAAGCTGTTTATTGGAATAACTGTTTTTGCTTGCCTTTTGGGTAATTCCCAAAAAAACACGTCCTATTCCACGACCTGTTGCTTGAGGGCTGTTTGCTGGCATATAGCTTGGTCTTTGGGATTCTTTTAGGTATGAGATAAGTACGATTTCATTGATATGACTTAGCTTATAGGAATCTTTTTTATAGAGAGCTCGTTTAATAAAAAATTCATCATCGCGTAAACAGATGCTTACAAAATTCCGACCAATTAAAAATCGAGCTAAATAAAGAAATGGCATTGAAGAAATTAAGACAATGAAAGAATCAATACTAAATTTAATTAAAAAAAGAATAGCAGCAATACACCCAAATACTAATAAGGGGATTGACAGTATCAGAGCAACTAATCGGCTTTTTTTATGGGTGCGGTAACATTTCATAACAAAAATAGTACCATTATTATAAAACTTTGCCAAACTTCATATAAAAAATTTTATCAACGGGCATAACCTGAAAATTGTTTGGTAAGTCAGATTTATTAATGCGTACAAATCCATTCTTTTCGTAAAATCGATGAGCGGCATAGTAGTTTGGTACGGTTCCAAGAAAAATTTGAGCAAGATTATTCTGTTGTGCAGACTGCAACAAGGTGTCTATTAACTGTTGGCCGATTAATAAAGGTTTGCCGCGATATTCCTTTTTGACAAACATCTTACGTAACGCGCCTTGTTGGTTGCCAATATCGACTAATGCGATAGTACCTACAATTTTATCAGCCTCAAGAGCAATCCAAAAGTTCCCCGCATTTTTTTGATAGTAATTTTTAATGTCTTTTAAATCGGGTTGGTCATCAGCGGTTATGGATACTCCAAATTCTTGGGCTTGAATGGAAACGATTAAATCAATAACTTGTTGCTGATATTCTTGCGTAAAGGGTTGGATGCTAATCATTGTCTTCTATGACTTGAATAAAAGTTTCATCGGATTTAATCATACCCATTTCTGAGCGCGCACGCTCTTCAATGGCTTCTAAACCATTTTTCAAATCTTCAACCTCTGCTTTGAGCTTGTCGTTACGGGCTTGTAGTTTTTTATTCTTTTCAAGTTGCTCTTGATAGAGTCGTTGCTTTTCTTTTAAATCTTTTGAACCACCATCACCAAAAAAATGTAACCATGACATGGTGACTAACAGTACCAGTAATATTATATTAACTGTTTTCATTGCGTTTGAATTCTTTAATTAATAGGCTTGATTTTAAGCCAATCGATTTGAAATTGTAAGACATTGATGCCATTACTTTGTTTCACTGACGATTCGCCAACGGCACAATTAAGAGATACTGCCATTTTACGTATAAAAAAAGTCAGTGACGAATAGCACATTTAAAGCAATTAGATTAATGTTATTATACTTTCAATTAATAATTTATTGTTTTTAGCCAAGCTAAAACTAATACCTTCAGGAAAAAACATGATTGAAGTAAAAAATTTAAGTAAAACATTTGGGTCATTTGAGGCTGTAAAAGATATTTCATTTACGGCTAAATCAGGGCAGATATTCGGATTATTGGGTCCCAACGGGGCAGGAAAGTCAACCACCATAAACTGCATCAGTGGTTTAGTTAATGCCAGCAGTGGTTCGGTATCAATTAATAACTTCAATATCGCCTCTCAGGCGGTAAAAGCAAAAAAATCTCTAGGCATTGTGCCACAGGAGTTGGCACTTTATGATGATTTGTCGGCACATGAGAATTTGGTTTTTTGGGGTTCAGCCTACGGCTTGTCAGGAAAAGTATTGGAAAATCGTATCCAACAAGTGTTGGTTGATGTGGGCTTAGAATCACGCCAAAAAGAACCAGTCAAACAGTTTAGTGGTGGCATGAAAAGACGACTTAATTTTGCCTGTGCTATTTTGCACAAACCTTCTGCCTTATTGTTAGATGAACCAACCGTAGGAGTCGACCCTCAGTCACGAGAGCATTTATTGCAAGCAACAATAAAACTCAAAGAAGCTGGAACGGCTGTTATTTACACAACACATTATATGGAAGAAGCTGAAAGATTGTGTGATGAATTACTTATTATGGATAAAGGACAGGTCATTGCCGCCGGTACTGTAGAGGGCTTGCGCCAGCAGATGGGAGAACGTGATTTGATTACGCTCAAAGGACATTATAATGAAGAGACTAATCAGCAAATACTCGAAGATATTGGGGCACAAGTGCTTGAGCTTTCACATCAAAAGGTGCGGATTTTGATTCCAGAAGCATCAAAATGCTTAACAAAAGTACTAGAGACCGTGGCAAAAATAGGTAAAGTTCACCAGGTTAATATTCAACAAGCCAATTTGGAGAGCTTATTTATTAAACTCACAGGTAGAGCATTGCGAGATGCGGCATGATTAATCCTTTGACACGAACAGTTTTTAAAGGCACCTTGTTTAAGTTGCTGAGAGAAAAATGGCAATTAGCCATGTGGCTTGCGATTCCCATGATGATGGCAGCTCTTTTTTCATTGATGTCAGGATCGGATGGTAATGCCAAACCGAGTGGCATTTTATTGATTACGGATAATGATGAGAGTTTTTTATCACAGATGTTTGTTCGCACCTTTAGTCAGGGGCCGCTTGCGGATATATTTATTCTTAAAAAAGTGAAAAAGGAGCAAGGGCAAGCTATTATGGCAGCAGGAGATGCCAGTGTCTGGTTAACGATAGAAAAAGATTTTACGCAAAACTTTATTGATATTAAACCCACAACATTAAGACTGGTTAAGAATCCGAGTCAAAACATATTGCCTAAAATTGCTGAAACAATGGTGACGACTTTAGCCGATAGCGGACATTATATTCAATTGTTATTTTCCAAAGAATTAAAGCAGTTTGATAACCTCATAACAGGTAAAGATATTTCTGATACGCAAATGGCAGTGATGAGTGTGCAAATAAAACACACAGTAGATTTGTTAGAAGAACAACTATTTCCGCCACAGATTCAGGCAAAAGTTCACAAGAAAAAGGAGAGCGATGAAGTCGAGTCAAAACCTAAGCACTCATTTATGCTGTTAATGTTTCCTGGGATTCTTTTTATGTCATTATTGTTTTCAGCCCAAGGAATGGCACAAGATTTTTGGAAAGACAAGTCTCAAGGCATTCTATCCCGATTGCTTTCTTCCCCTGCCGGTCTTAAATATTACTTCACCGGCAAGCTGTTATCAGCAACAATGATTTTCACCGTTATTGCTGTATTAATGGCATCTGTTGGTGTATGGATGTTTAATATTAATAGCCAAAAACTACTTATTATTATTCCTTGGGTAGTCCTTTCGGGAGTGGCTATCTGGAGCTTCTTATTATTTATTACCTTAAAGCTTCCGACAAAAAAATCAGCAAACCTTGTGACCGAAGGCATGGTTTTTCCCTTGATGATGTTGGGTGGTAGTTTCTTTCCATTTGATTCCATGCCCAAATGGATGGTAGCAATAGGTGAAAAATTACCTAATGGTTATTTATTACAGAGTTTTAACTCGTGGTTTATTAAGGAGCATGATTTATCTGTGTTATTAACTCCTGCTCTGATTGCACTGGCTTTTATACTTGTGTTTTTCTTTATTAATCAAAAAACAACACAACAATTTGCGAGGAATAAATAATGCTAAAAAATATACTCTTTATTGCAAAAAAAGACTTTAGTTATTCCCTAAAAGATAAGTCATTATTGGTGTGGATGTTTATTATGCCTTTGGTGTTCTTTGGATTTATTGGTTCCACAACTGGTGGTTTAGGAGGACAAAAAGGATCATCAAATATAGCCATTTGGGAAAGTGTCGAAAACATGTCACAAACCAATCCATTGGCAAAGCAACTCATTCGCAACTTAGCAAGTGAAAATTACACCATAAAAATCTTTAACAAAACCACTGCGGCAAAAGAAATTAAATACCATTTTAAAGATTATACCAGGCAATTGTGGTTGCCAATTAATATGCAAGAAAAGTTAGATAAAGGGGAAAAGATAGAAATCCAGTACTTATCTTCAGCCAGTGGATTAGGGCAGGATAAAGATAAATTTGCCATAGAAAAAGCCATTTATAAAACTTTAGGCGATGTTTTGGTCTTTAAAAAATTCCATGGAGATACAAATAATATTTCTTTTGATGAAATTAATAAGCTTCCTCAAAATATAGTTGTAGATATAAGTTCAGCAGGAGAAAAAAGAATCATTCCATCAGGATTTAACCAAGCAGTTCCTGGTATATTGGTTATGTTTATCATGATGATTGCTTTGAGCTCAGGAAGTGTTGCCTTATTTTTAGAACGCCAATCAGGCGTGCTTAAACGCTTAGCTTCAACCCCTTTAACTCGCACTGAAATTGTCTTGGGCAAATGGTTAGGAAAGTGGTTTGTCACACTTTTACAATTAGCATATGGTATGTTGACTGGGTGGTTAATCTTTAAAATTCATTGGGGCAATCATCTGCTTGCCATAGTACTTGTCTTATCCATTTGGGCTGCTTTTAATGCAGCATTAGCTGTTTTACTTGGGAGTTTTGCACAATCTGAAGGGCAAGTCAGCCTTATTGCAACGGTTTCATCTTTGTTACTAGCAGCGCTTGGTGGATGTTGGTGGCCAATAGAAATAACGCCACAATGGATGCAAAGTTTAGCACATTTTTTACCAACAGGTTGGATTATGGATGTACTGCACCAACTGATGTACTTTGGCGCTAACCTTGCAGATGTATCATGGCAAATAATGGCATTAATAACTATTTCAATTGCATCATTATCAATAGCATTTAGGCGTTTTAAATTTTTCTAACGGCTGTTTTTTAAATTTTTTATTTTCATGATATACTTAAATC
>JALWML010000221.1 GCA_027083915.1 Lysobacterales bacterium
ACATAAGCTTTTTTCCAGTTCTTTTTGAAGAATATTAGGCATGCAAGCAAAGGAATCAAAAAATGTAGAAAAATATGAAGCATTATTCATTAACTATTTGTTCAATTTTATAACTGGCCTGTTGATCTTGTTTTAAGTGCTCTAGTAACCATGGCATAACTTGTTGCATTTGTTGTGCTAGTTTCCATGGTGGGTTTATGATGATCATGCCTGTTCCTGTCATACCATATTCATTACTGTCTTGTTTAATATTTAACTCAATGCGCAAAATGTTTTTTATGCCTGAGTTTTTAAATTGATTACAAAATCGTTCAATATTATGTCGTGAGACTACAGGATACCAAATGGCATAGATACCTGTTGCAAAGAGCCTATGGGCTTGTTTTACATTTTTTATAACGTCGTTATATTCATCTTTTAATTCATAAGGAGGGTCAATTAAAATTAATCCGCGACGTTGAATGGGAGGAAGTTTACTTTTAAGGTGTTTATAACCATCTTTTTTTTTTATATTTACGCTTCGCAAGTGATTAAATTCTTGTTCGAGAAGTGCATAGTCAGTTGGGTGTAACTCGCTGAGTTCTAATCTGTTTTGTTTTGGCATCAGCATATGGGCTACCAGAGGAGAACCTGGATAAATTTGTAGAGTTTCACTAGGGTTTAAGTCTTTAATGAGTGAAAGGTAAGTATTAATTTCTTGTGGAGGATTATTTTTTTGCCAAATTTTTTCGATACCGTCTTTGTATTCTGCATTTTTATTTGAGTATTTGCTGAATAAACTGTATTTTCCTGCCCCTGCATGGGTGTCGTAATAAACAAAAGCTTTAGGTTTTTGTTTGAGTGACTCGATTATAAGTGTTTGGATTGTGTGTTTTAGGACATCGGCAAAATTACCTGCGTGAAAACTGTGGCGATAACTGAGCATAGGTAGTCTAAGTAATTAAAAGCTTATTCTATACCAATAATTGCCTAGATTAATAGTTACTCACTATGTAATGACCAAAAAGTACAAACATTTGCAACATATGTAATAACAGAATTTTGAAAAAGGACATTAAAATAGTGCCTATAAATATAATTAAATTCTTATGGAGAGTACGTTGAAAAAAAATAGCCCACTACTGGTTTTTCTTGTTTTGTTTTGTCATATGGTCTATGGCGCAAACGCAACCTATAATGTTTACATTGATAAAGATAATAAAACATCAACTGGTTGTACGGTCTTGCAACCTGATTTCTCAACACAGTTTGATGGAATCGATGGTTACCTATCCATCGAGACAGGTGGTAGTTCAGTTGCTATAACTAATTCATTATATTACAAATGTACTGGCAGTTCTTTTGATGCAGGTAGTCCAATTATTGACTCTGCACTTGGTTTGAATACGAGCATTAGTGGTGATGATGTTTTTGAAATGCAAATGGCAACATCAGATTTGGATATTCGTTCTTCAACTGTAGCACGGTTGTATTTTTCAACAGAATCCACAACGTCATCAGATATCCTTACGGACACTAATTCTGGTGGTGCAATTCTATTTGGTGTAGCCTTTCCAATTCCGTTATTATCAATTACTTCATTACTGTTGTTGTCACTGTTAATTTTCTTCATTGCTAAAAGAACATTAAAAAACAATAAAATTATAGTGTCCGTTGTTTTATTAGTCCCAACTCTTGTATGGTCTGTATTTGCATTTGTCATCGATGGACAAGTGAATGACTGGTCAAACTTTACCGCTATTGATGATCCCATTGGTGATAACTCAGGAAGTGGTGGTTTTTCTGATATAACCCATGTTTATGCCAGCCTTGGACAGGATTTCTTTACCGCTCGTATGGATGTAGTGGACGTGGAAAATCAAGCGCCAACAGCAAATGATGTGACGGATTCTGTTTTTGAAGATAATACACTTGTTGTAACCATGAGTGGAGCCGATGCAGATGGAGATGCCTTATCATTTATTATTGATTCTACTCCAACAAATGGTACGCTTTCTATAATTACGCCAATTAATGCAACTTCTAGTTCATTGGTTTATACACCTAATGCTGATTATGTGGGTAATGATAGCTTTACTTATTTTGCCAATGATGGTCAAGTGAACTCAACTGCTGCGACAGTAAATATCACAATAGATGCTGTTAATGATGCTCCAAGTTTTACCTCTGGTGGTGCTGTGACTGTTCTTGAAGAGTCTGGTGCGTATTCAGCTACTTGGGCAACAAATATTCAAGCAGGGCCAAGCGATGAAAGTGGTCAAACAACAAATTTCACTATTGTTTCGGTAACAAATTCAACATTATTTAGTTCTCAACCACTTGTTGACGCAAGTGGAAATCTCTCTTTTACACCTGCAGTGGATGAATTTGGAACCGCTACTGTAACACTCAATTTAGTGGATAATGGTGGAACGGCAAATGGCGGAATTGATACATCGGCTAATCAGACATTTGATATTGTGATTGAAAATGTCAATGACGTTCCTTCATTTACAGCTGGAACTAATGAAGTGATTTTAGAAGATGCAACAGCACAGACAGTTGCTGGCTGGGCAACAGCTCTATCAACAGGCCCTGCTAACGAATCAACACAAACGCTAAGTTTTAATGTGACAAATGACAACAACACTTTATTTGGTGTACAACCTGCAATAAATGCTTCTGGAGATTTAATCTATACGCCAGCATTGGATGCAAATGGTGTCGCTAATGTAACGGTTAATATTATGGATGATGGAGGAACAGCAAATGGAGGAGTGGATACATCAGCAGATCAAAATTTCACAATTACAGTAACTGCTGTTAATGATGCACCTAGTTTTACTAAAGGCGCAGATCAAAGTGTGCTTGAAGAATCGCCAGTACAAACTGTTGTAGGATGGGCAACTGCAATTTCAACTGGTCCAAGTGATGAATCAGCACAAACTGTCAATTTTAATCTTAGCAATGATAATAATGCCATATTTAGTGTTCAACCAGCAGTTAATGCTAATGGTGATTTGACTTATACTCCTCTTGCAAATGCCAGTGGAGTTGCTACCGTAACTATCGCCATTATGGACAACGGTGGAACAGCTAATGGTGGCATAGATACATCGGCAGATCAGACTTTTATGATTACTATCACTGATATTAATGATGTGCCTTCATTCACCAAAGGAGCGGATCAATCAGTTCTAGAAGATGCAGGATTACAAACTGTTAACGGTTGGGCTACAGCATTATCAGCGGGACCCCCAAGTGAATCAGCGCAAACGTTAAGTTTTAATGTCAGCAACAATAATAATGCCTTATTTAGCACTCAACCTTCAGTTGATTCATCAGGTAATTTGTCTTATACACCAGCTACCAATGCCAATGGATTAGCGGTAGTCACCTTGAATATCATGGATAATGGTGGAACGGCAAATGGTGGAGTGGATACTTCGGCAAATCAAACCTTTACGATTGCGGTAACATCAGTTAATGATGCACCTAGTTTTACAAGTGGTGGGAATATAACCGTCTTAGAAGATGCCGCTGCATATAGTGCTGTTTGGGCAAGTGGACTATCCACAGGACCAGCTGATGAGTCTGCACAAACTTTATCTTTTAACGTGAGTAATGATAATAATAGTTTGTTTTCCACTCAACCAAGTATAAGCAATACAGGGCAATTGCAATTTGCCCTTGCTGCAGATATGAATGGTGCAGCTACAGTTTCTGTTACACTAATGGATAATGGTGGCACAGCAAATGGTGGAAATAATACCTCAGCTACTCAAACTTTTACTCTTACCGTAACCGCTGTTAATGATGAGCCTCAGTTTACTAAAGGAGCAGACCAAAGTGTGACACAAAATTCAGGTGCTCAAACCGTTAGTGGCTGGGTGGTTACCTCGTCGGTAGGACCTGCGAATGAAGCGGGGCAAACCTTGAGTTATAATGTCACTAATAACAACAATGCGTTATTTAGTGTCCAACCCAGTGTCAATGCAGCAGGGGATTTAAGTTATACCTCTGCAACCAATCAAAATGGTGTAGCGACAATAACCATTAATGTAATGGATGATGGTGGTACTGCTAATGGCGGTGATGATACATCTCCTGACCAAACATTTACCATTACTATAACAAATCCACCTCCAGCTAGAGCCAATTCATCCTATGGTGTGACAACGAATATTCAAATCAATGTCCCAGCAGGTAGTGGATTACTCAATGGAGCAACAGGAGGAACTGGTGCATTAACTGTAGGTAATGCCATGAATCCAGCACCTACTGCCACAATAAATGGAGGAGATTTATCCATTACTACGGCAACGGGTGTGTTTACCTACAACCCTCCTGCTGGTCAAAACAGTGGAACGGATAGTTTCACCTATAAAGTGTGTGATTCAGTTGGAATTTGCTCAGCTAATGTAACAATAACTTTCAATGTTTCGGGTAATACCATTTGGTTTATCGATAAATCTGCCGCCGCAGGTGGTGATGGTCGCTTAACGACACCTTTTAATAGTATAGCTGATTTTAATAGCATTCAAGGAGCTGGAGGCACAGCAGGAGCAGCCGCAAATGACAATATCTTTTTGAAATCAGGTGCTTACAATGGATCTTTTACACTTCTAAATAATCAAAAATTGATTGGAAGTGGTGCTTCTGGAAGTTTTGATACAGTAATGGGTATTACAGCAAGTGCTAATAGTTCTCCCAGACCCACTCTTGGCGGTACAAAACCCACTATATCTTCGGCAGCAAATGCAATTAATACAGCAGTAAGCAATACCATTACAGGCATAGAAATCACCAATACAACAAATTATGCCATTCAAGGATTGTCATCTAGTGGTACTTTAACAATATCCAATGTAGATGTATCGGGCACTGGAGGTCTTGTTAATTTAAATGGTGGTGGAGCAGGGGCGTTAAACGTAACTTTTGGTAAATTGAACTCTTCAGCAAGTACTTCAAGTCCCGTTCTACAAGTACAAGGCTTTGCAAGCGGTAATTTCACCGTAAATACTGCTGGCACAAATATTGTATCAACAACCCAAGCAACCAATTTTTCAAATAACTCTGGTGTAAATTTTGCCTTTAATGGCACTTCGGGTCTATCAATAAATAGTGGTAATAATAATGCCTTTATTGCTAATAATGGTGGGACTTTTACCTCTGCAGGAAATGGAGTTATTACGACATCTACAGGAGTACCAATTAATCTGTCTAATAGCACACAAATTGGAGCTGGCAGTTTGATTTTTCAAAGTGTTTCCGCAAATGGAACTACCTCAGCAATCACTCTTAATAATACAGGAGTAGGAA
>JALWML010000222.1 GCA_027083915.1 Lysobacterales bacterium
GTGACCGACAGTCGGTCATTTATTAATTTAAGAGACCTTTGTATAACTATGATGACGAGTAAAAAATGATTAAATTCACCAACTTTTCGTTGAAAATCTAGTCAATAGCTAGCTATTACCTGCGATTTCCGCCTCAATTTGGCAAATTTCCTCAATTTTTTCTTTCGCCATATAGTTATGCAAAAGTCTCTATAGGAATTTTATGGCTATTATTGTAGATAAAGAACAGAAGAAAAAAGACATAGCAGTTGCGTGTACGGATTTGTTGTTGGATAAGGGTTTGAAAAATTTGCGTATCAGTGACATTGCCATAACGGCGGGTATTGGCAAGGGCACGGTTTACGATTATTTTGCAAATAAGGAAGCGGTGGTGTTTGAAATTATTCGTAATCTTATGATTGAGCACCAGCATGAATTGAGTGAACGCAGTGACAAAAACACCTCGTGCCGACAAAAAGTCTTTTACCTTTTTGATTTTTATTTGTGTGAGTATAAGGATTACACAAAGCATTTAGAAGTCTATAAAGAGTACTTAGATGCGACCATCGCCAGTAAAAATCCAGCCATGTATGCCTTTAACCAGGAATGTATTGATTTTATTCAACAAATTTTGAGCACCATTATTGATGAAGGAGTTAACAATGGCGAGTTGAATCCTGTAGCTAATGACTTAGTTGAGGCAATGATAGCAACTGAAAGGGGATTTATGCTGCAGGGTTGGACGATGAATAAATGCTATAAACAAAATTTTAAAAATTACATTAATTCCCTATTTGACTTAATCGAGACAAAGCCATGAGAACATTATTACTAACACTATTATTAACTGCTTTTTCAACAGTACAAGCTAAAGAAGTGTATGCAACTTTTACGGTTTTTGCCAAAAAGAGTGCCAATTTAGCCTTTAACTACAGTGGTATTGTCAAAGAATATAATGTGGATATCATGAGTGAAGTCAAAAAAGGTGATGTGTTGGCAACTTTAGTAGCAGATGACTTAATAGCGACAAACAATGCATCAAAGGTGACATTAAAATATGCCAAATTAGACTATGAACGCTACAAAGAATTGTTGAAGAAAAAGCTCATCGATAAAGCGCAATTGGATAAATATGCCATGGCTTATGAAGCCATCAAGGCGCATATTAAGCTAGAAGAAACAATTTATGACAAGACTATCTTGCGAGCACCATTTGATGGTGTTATTAGCAAACGTATGATTGAACTTGGCGATGTAGTCAGTGGACAAATGCTTAAAACCGCCTTTGTTATTCAGAGCACACACAAACGTATTTTAGTGGCAGAATTTGATCAAAAATACACCAATGATGTCAAAATAGGTGATGCTTTTATTTACCATGTTGATGGTGATGATAGAGAGTATAAAGGCAAAGTGTTTAGAATTTACCCCACAGTGAATGAAAAAACTCGCAAGGTATCTGTGCAAGTGGCAGCAAATGATATTAAGGTTGGATTATTTGGTGATGGTGTTTTCATCACTTCAGATAGTGCAGATAAAGAGTAATCGCCCATGTATAAGTTTGCAATTAATCGACCCATAACCATCTTGATGGCGGTCATGGCATTGGTAATTTTTGGAATAAAATCATACACTTCCATGCCGTTGGCGTTATTTCCTAATGTTGAATTTCCTATTATCACTATTCAAACCTATTATCCTGGTGCTGAACCCAAAACAGTAGAGTCCAAAATTACCGATAAAATTGAAGAAGCAGTATCAGGTATTGATGGCATTGACAAATTGATTTCCACTAGTTACACCGGTTTAAGCTATGTGATTGTGGAGTTTAATTTATCCAAAGACTTAAATGAGAGTGCCAATGATGTGCGCGAAAAAATCGGGGCGATTGTTTTGCCATTTGGTACAGAGGCTCCGATTGTTAAGAAAATCAGTACAGCAGGAGAAGCCATCAGTTTATTTGTTTCGCATAAAAATGGCGATATGAAAGCTTTGATGAAGCTAGTTGATGAAAAAATTAAACCCAAATTACAACGCATCAAAGGTGTTGGTGATGTGGATATGGTTGGCTTCCAAGACCGCGAAATCAAAATTTTGGTCAATCCTTATTTACTCAATAAATACAATATTACAGCAAGTGAATTGCAAGCAGCTATTTCAAGTCAAAATTTTAAAGCAACATCAGGCAAAAGCATTAATGAAGATGAGGAATACTTAATCAAGTTTTTAGGTGACTCCAAAACGGTGGAGTCTTTGTCCAATATAGAAATCAAAAGTGGTTTGCGCCTCAAAGATGTCGCTACTGTAACGGATTCACTCAGTGATATTGATAGTTATGCTTCATATAATAAAAAAGCAGGCGTGTCATTATCCATCATGAAAATCAATGGCAGTAATGTTATTGATATTATTAAACAAACCAAACAAATATTGCCTGAATTGCAAAGGCTTGCAGGCGAAGATTTTGAATTGAGTTTGATAAAAGATCAGTCTAATAAAATCATGCAAAGTGTTAATCAGGTTAAATTTGATTTAATGTTTGGTGCAATTCTGGCTATATTTATTGTGTTTTTATTCTTAAGAAATATCACAGCAACCATTGTTTCTGCTTTGGCAATTCCTACCTCCATCATAGGCACTTTTGCTTTGATTGACTACATGGGTTATGACCTGAATAAGCTGACCTTGATTGGTTTGACATTGGCAATCGGAATTTTTATTGATGATGCCATTGTAGTGATTGAAAACATCAGTAAAAAAATGGAAGCCGGTATGGATTCATTTAAAGCCACCTATGAAGGCGTGCACGAAATTGCCTTTTCTTTGTTGGCTATATCTGCCATGTTATTGGCTGTATTTATCCCCGTGGCATTTATGAGCGGCATTGTTGGTAAGTTTTTCAATGCCTTTGCTATGACGGTTGCCTCTGGTATTGTTTTGTCCTATTTGGTGGCGATTATGCTTATTCCTACTGTTGGAGCACGCGTGCTGCGCCACAAGGAAACAAAATTTCATAAGTTTACCGAAAAATATTTTGTGGCTTTAGATAAGGCTTATGTCAGGCTGCTTAAACCATTGATTCGGTTTAAATACATCACCGTTATTGTGACCTTTGCCTTGCTGATATTGTCGAGTAAAATTTTTACCAATGTCGGTATGGATTTTGTGCCAGAACAAGATAACAGCGAGTTTAGGGTGGTCATTAAAGCTAAGGTCGGTACCACAATCAAAGCCATGAAAAAGCAATTAGCACCGATTATAAAAGAGTTAGAGTCTGATGATATGTTGCTCTACCAGACATTTTCTATTGGTTACAGCAAAGCCAAAGAAACCAATAAAGCCATAATTTATGCCAAACTCAAGCCCATCGAACAACGCACACTTGGGCAAAAGGATATCATTGCAAAATACCGTGATAAATTTAATCAACTAAAGCACTTAAAAGTCACCGTTGAGTCATTGCCTGATGTGGATACTGGCGGAAACAATAAGCCTATGCAGATTGTCATAACAGGTGATAGTTTAGAAAAGCTTAATACCATCGGTAAAAAGGTTGAAAAAATGTTAAGCCCTTTTGATGGTGTGGTTGATATCGATAGTGATTACGAATTGGGTCAACCAGAGGTTAATATTACTATCAAAAGACAAAATGCAGCACGAGTTGGTATTTCGGCACAACAGATTGCTGCGGTGCTTAATGCCAGTTATTCGAGTGATATAAAGATTGCAAATTTTGAAGACAGAGGCAGAGAATACGATATTACTTTACGCTATGATGATGCCAATCGTGCCAATTTAGATAATTTAAAAAAGATGCAAATTCGCACACCAAATGGCAGCTTTGTATTTCTTGATGGCTTAATCAAGGTTGAAAAGAGTAGTTCTATTACCTCAGTTAATAGATATGACAGGCAAAGAAAAGTATTAATCAGTGCCAATATAGTCAACACACCACTTAATGCCGTGGTTGCTTTTGTTGATGAAAATATTGGCGAGTATCTGCCAGAAGGATACACCTATGTTTATGATGGCGATGTTGAGCGTATGCAAGACACGGCTCAAGCTTTTAGTATGGCAGTTGGATTGGCCGTTATTCTTATATACCTCATTCTCGCTGCTTTGTATGAGTCGATTATCCAACCCGTTATTATCATGATAACCATGCCACTGGCATTTACTGGTGTGATTACAGCCTTGGGCTTAAGCGGCAATAACTTCTCACTATTTGTTATGATTGGGATAATCTTATTACTCGGTATGGTTGGTAAAAACGCTATTTTGGTGGTGGATTTTGCCAACCGTGCGATTAAACAAGGTGAATCCGTGGATGATGCTTTAATTCATGCTGGCGAAAAAAGACTACGTCCGATTCTGATGACCACATTCGCCATGGTTGGCGCCATGATGCCATTGGCATTTGGTAGGGGTGCAGGACATGAAATGAATTCACCCATGTCATTGTCGGTTATCGGTGGATTAATCAGTTCAACCATTTTAGCTTTGCTTGTTGTCCCTGCTTTTTACAAGATTTTATATCCAGTCGATAGATGGTTTAGGAAATGGTATGAGGTTGGGAAGATTTGAGTTTACAGATTTCAGGTGGTAGGTAATAGGTTTCAGGTAGTAGCTTTTCTTAAGGAAACCTTTAAAACGAGATGGGAAAATTAATAAAGGGTCACAAAGAAGTGACCCTTTACATTTTTTGTAATAAAGTTATTAAATATCTAATTCATCATCGATATCAACATCATACTCATTGGAAATCATGGCTAATTGTTTTAAATTGACATCGCCTTTTAAGCTGATTATGGCTAGTTCATCGCCTTTTTCGTAAGCAATTATCATCGCATCCTGCATCAAGTCGCCTTTAATTTTCGCTAAAATAAATACATTATCGCCATGGTCTCTTACAGATACCAATTGCTCGTATCCTTTTGCAGATAAGCTTTGAATTTTGTTTTCAATGATGGCATTTAAGCGGCGGTTATTGTGTTTGTCTTCGAGTTCAAAAACAGTCACTTTAATGCGTTTTAGTCCATCCATTAACGCCTTAGCCTCTGGGTCGTCTTCATCGGCAAATTTCATCATGAGTTTAACAAGCCATGTACCAATATTGATATTGACTTCAGGTTTTGTTCCGAGTTCATGGCGGATGTCACTGACAAATGATTGAGCGTTAGCTGCAGCTATTGTGAATGTTAATAATAAGGTTGTTAGTAGTTTTTTCATGTTGTTCCTCTGTAATTGGATTTAACTTGATAACGGTCAAGTATTTATTTTGTTACTTATGATTTGGAATTATTTTTATTTT
>JALWML010000223.1 GCA_027083915.1 Lysobacterales bacterium
AGGCAGAGATTGCTCGGCTCAACAAAACCCTTGAGAGCCGCATGAGAGAGTTTTTTTACCTTAAAGCTGAGATAGCAAAGAGCGAGTCTAAATCGAGAGAGCTTAGAGAAATAGCCGAGATTTCAGAGGAAAAAGAAGAAGTCAGAGAGGAGAGCAAAGACAGCGAGGATGAGATAATAATCTGCGACTGAAGTCATGCACATAAAGAAAATAACGATAAAGAACTTATTGATTCTTCAGTTTATCATTATATTCTAACTGCAAAAAAAGGCGAGCCTTTACATATGTGGCTAACAATTAATGACAACAATGTTCCATACTTTACTCGCCTAACCGGAGCAGACAGAGACGGTCATTTTCAAATTAATTTGAAATAAGATTTTTTTATAATCATGAAAAATCGCATAGTCGGAATAGACGTGGCACGAGCATTGGCAGTAATCGGCATGATTATTGTTAATTTTAAAATTGCCTTTGGTGAACGAGGTGGCGAAATTGCCAAACTGTTTGCAAGTGTTTTTGAAGGTAAAGCCTCTGCTTTATTTGTTGTGCTTGCTGGTATTGGTATAGCATTTATGTCAAACAATGCTATTAAAAATAATGATAAACAAAAGTTAGCAAAAACTAGAATAAAAATTTGTAAGAGAGCAATTTTTCTTTTAGTTATCGGTTTGTTCTTTATACCTATTTGGCAAGCCGATATTTTGCATTTTTATGGAATTTATATGTTGATAACGCTCTTATTAATATCCAGCAGTAGAAAATTGATATTTAGTGTGGTTTTGACACTTGTTTTAGTTTATCCATTAATGATGTTAATTTTGAATTACGATACTGGCTGGAATTTTGAGACATTTGAGTATTCGGATTTATTGTCAGTCTCTGGATTTTTGCGCAATTTATTTTTTAATGGATTTCATCCTGTCATTCCATGGACTGCATTTATGTTGCTGGGCTTATGGTTTGGTAAACATGATTTATCTAATGAGAGGTTTATAAAAAAATCAATTAAGGTTAGTAGCATTATCTTTATAGTCACGTTAATCATCTCAAAAGCTTCTATCAAATTTCTTGCAGAAGGAGACCAATCTGTTGCAGCTGAGTTAAAAGAAATTTTAGCAACAAGTCCAATGCCGCCATTACCAATCTATATGATTTCTGGCAGTAGTATTGCCATTTTGGTTATTTCAATATGTGTATTAATCGCCAAAAAATACCACAGCCATTTAATAATCATTGCATTATCTAAAACAGGGCAGTTGGCTTTAACTTTTTATATTGTTCATATTGTGATTGGCATGGGAATTTTGGAATCTATAAATTCTACTAAAATGGGATATTATTCAATTGAGTTTTCTGTTATCTATGCATTATTATTTAGCCTCTTATGTATCATATTTGCCATGATTTGGAATAACTATAGGAAAATTGGGCCACTTGAATGGGTGTTGAGGAAGTTTTAATAAGTAGGGAAGAGTAGAGAGATTCAACTAATTTTCTAAAAACAAAAGTATGTTGCCTTTTTTAAATTCAATGGTAATGGTGTCATTTAGGGCTTGGTTACGTGTTCCTATTCTATTTTTCATCATGTTTAAATCTAAATTTTCTAAAGGATATTTCAGTGCTGTAGAATTAACCTTTTTTGCTTTTGGGAATGGAAAAAGTGAAATGATTTTCCCTTTTACATCAGTTAGTTTGGTTTTCTTATTGATGAAATAATAACTTTGCCTATCGTCATAAAATTTTATGGTTAATTTTTTTTTGTATTTTAATGCCGTAGTCATGTTGCCTAAAAAATGGTCTTGTTCTAGTCCATTAGCAGCAAAAACATCTACATGGGTGAAACCGTGTTTAATGATTATTTTTAATGCTTTTTCAAAGTCTGTAAAATTTTGATCAGGCGTATGTATGTTTTCTATTTCTTCAGGTAATGATTCAATAGAGTCAAAATCACCAATTATTAAATCAGGTACGGTGTTAAATTCTTTTAGGTATTTGTAAGCTCCATCAACACAATATATAGCATCATATCGTTGAAGATTGGGTATGAATTGTGGTTTTTCACCATTAAGAAAGAGTGCGATTTTTTTCATGGTAAGAATATATCAGAGTAATGCAAAACTCTCTATTACTAAATGTTAATTAATATGAACTTTGTAAACTATTGTAATAACCATTCTTGGGCTGAATACATATTAGATTGATTGGAATATAATTCGCCAAATAACAAATTGTCACATAAGAGCAATGGTATTGATTTCCGCTAGTTTACCCTTTTTCTAATTTTATTATTAATTTAAAAGGTCAATTTGTATGAATCTTCAATCTAGGACTGAAAAATGTTTTCGTCTAATAAATGTGTTGTGTGTGTTATCTATTTTATTTTTTACACAACTCTCTAGTGCACAAACTCCATTAATCTCGCCACCAGTGGCTGATCAAAATGAATTTCCAGACACTCAGGTTTGTGTGGATATACCTTTGATTAATTCTGGAGCTCCAGGTTATGGACCGTATTTACAATTGATAGTCCCTGCGGGTTTAACTTTGGATTCGGCAAGTTTATTTGGTAGTGTTATAGCACCTATAAATGAGGGTGTTTTTCCAGTAGCACCAGGTAATCAGTTATTTGACAGCATTATCAATCAACCAGTCACAGGTCCAGAAGGGGATACTTTATATCTATTAAAACCACCAATCGGCTCGGTTGTAACTGGCGGCCCTGTGTTGAATATAAATGTTTGTTATACTATTGATGCTACCGCTCCTGTTAATGTTCCTTTAACGATAAGTGCCACTCCTGTTTACCAATTTGGTGATACGCCAACAGGTGATAATGGGCCAATTATTGGGGCAACGGACACTTTTGATACCACACCTATTTTATTGCGTTTTAGAAAACTTGACTCAGCTCCTGAAGATGAGAGACCACCAGGTCCTTCATGGCCTGTAACTTATACGCTACAAGCAGATGTTTCGATTAATACCACTATTGACAATATCATTATTAATGATACTTTACCAAGCAATTTTGTTTTAACTTCAGCTTCAGTTATTCCTGCTTCTCCAACTTGTACCGTCACAACAGGTGCAACTTTAGTGGTTAATTGCCCTGCAATTACGGGAACAAACTCTAATGATGTGGTGGTGACATATACGGGTTATTATTCTGATGTTTTGGATGAAAGCAATTGTTCTAGCAGTAATGCAATTAATACTGCTACATTTGATGCCACTTTTAATGGAACCCCAGTGGCACAGCTAACTGCTACTGATACTATTCAAATTGAACATATCAGTATACAAAAAGGAGTTTTCCCTTTTGAAAACGTTTCACCAGGTGATGTGGTTACTTTTACTTTAGATCTTCAAGTAACGGATTTTGGTGATGCCAATAGCATTCAATTACAAGATATTTTGCCTGATGGTTATACTTTTAATGCAGGTTCAGAAACCGCTTCTTTTGGAGCCATAACGGCAAGCGTGACCAATAATACTCCTTCAAATGGAGCCACAACTTTGGACTTTGATGTGACAGCTGCTAATGGTGGAAATTTTGCCGCAGGAACAGCTATTACCCTAACGTATACCGCTACCGTTGATGCCACCTATTTTAATGGTAATCCTTTGCTTGCTGATGATACTTTAACAAATACAATTACAAATACTTATGGTTTAACAGCAGGTGCTTCAGCTTGTACAGATACATCTTCTGCTACGACTCATATTATTCCTGTAATAATTAATAAAGAAGTAATTAGTACTGGTCCATATTACCCAACGGATATTGTTACTTATCGATTGACCTTAAATGTCCCTTCTGGAGATACACGTAATGTTGTTTTCCAAGATTTCTTTCCATTGCCAGCTTTATTTGCACCAACAATTAATACAAATACAAACTTGGGTGTTAACCCAGACATAAGTTTAAGCCCAACAGATACCTTAGGGTTGTCACCAACTTCAATAACGACCGATGCGGCAACCAATAGTTTAACCATAAATTGGCCAGATGTTACCACTGCAACACCTCAAGTTTTATCGGTTGATGTCAATATTGCAGTGACGACAGATCCTTTTGATGATGATTTGAGTTTATCAAATTTACTGCAAGTTTCTACAGAAAATACCGTCGCTTCCACTACAACAGCAGTAGCTCCTGTTGTAATCGAAATTAAATCACCTAAAGCAGTCATGACTAAAGGCGTTGCCTCAACCAATGGCGATGGCATCATCGCACCACCAGCAACAACTTTACCAGTCAATGGTAATTTAACTGGTGCTGATGCGGGTGATACAGTGACTTACGTAATTACTGTTGAAAATGTAAGAGGACGCCCAATATATGATGTGACTATAACTGACCCTGCTGTTGCTGGATTAACCGCTTGTGCGATTGATTCGGTATTAGATGGTTCGGGCAATGTCTTGCCAACAACAGGCACTTTAACCACAGGTTTAGTGTTAACCAATCCTCTGCCTGCCAATGTTGGTGCCACAGGTGCACCATATAATGTTGATACAGCTTTAATAACTTATACCTGTACCTTAGATATGGCAGTTCCTGCAAATGCTACATTACTCAATGAAGCAACAGTGACCTATACGGCAACATCAGGGGGGCCAATTATCAGACACCCTAAAGATGATGCAACCGTACAAATAACAACCCCAAGTGTGGCTAAGACTATTATTTCAACTGCTCCAAATGCCGATGCAGATGATACCACCGTCACTATTGGTGAAACCATTCAATACCAAGTAGTTATGACCATTCCTGAGGGAACAGCTCCGAGTGCAACATTGGTTGATACTTTGGATGCGGGTTTGGTTTTTGTAAGTTTTGATTCAATTACGTCATCATCGGCGGATATTACCACCAGTGTTGGTGGTGGATTTCCTGCAGTTTTAGCTGCGGCAACGGGTTTAACTACTGATACAGCAACATTTGACTTTATGGACTTAGTCAACACTAATACCGATAATGCAACAGCAGAAACGCTAACAATAGTTTATACCGTTTCAGTTGAAGATGTAGCAGGTAACAGTAATGGTGGAGTTAGAAATAATTCAGCTGTATTAACATATGCAGGTGGAACACAAACCGCAAATGCGCCAAATGTAATCATTCAAGAACCTAATTTAACCATTAATAAAACCCGTAACACCGACCAGTGCTGATGCTGGCGATACAGTAAGTTATTCTATTGTTGTGGCAAATACAGGAACGACAACAGCTTATGGAGCGACTGTTTCGGATGCACTAACTAGTCCGTTTCTCAATT
>JALWML010000224.1 GCA_027083915.1 Lysobacterales bacterium
GTTTAACTTAATCTATACTAACTTAAGCAATGAAACAGACCGAGTCGATAAAAGTAGTTTTGAATTTACCTGCGAATCAGTTTCTCTGGATATTGTTGAAACACCTTAGCTTTATTGTCTCAATATTTAATTTAAATAATTAAATTGCTCTTTGAGTTGGTTTTGCTAATTCATATCTTCTGAGTTATTTCGCTATTTCTCTCATTTTCGGCAGTGTCCTATTTTGTTGCTAAATCTCGTATATAGTGAGAATAAGATGCTGACTTAAGTTTCTACTCATAAAATTATGTGCATTTAAGTGATGGTAGTCACAAAAAATATAAAAGTGTGTTTTTTATCTATTATTTTTAATAACGACTGGTTAATGTTGAATTATCAATTTAAGGTTTTGGTAAATGAGTTGTCATTTAAACCCTTATATTAAAAAAACACAACATTTGTAGGAAATTTGCCATAGTAACACATTTAAGGTCAGTGTATAATTAACGTAAATTTACTATTGATGGGGAAATTCAATGAAAAATAGATTTAATCAAAAATATATTATATTTAAAGTTTTAATACTGATGTTTATGGTTTCGAGAGCAGATGCAGCTATAGATTTAGTTATGACTGTAGACTCTGCTACTTATACACCAAATGCGGTTAATGGGACTATTGATATTATGTTTGATATTCAAAATATCGGAACTACAGACTCTGGTCCAGTTTCTCTTTTTATTGAATTTGATGCTGGAGATTTTTCTGATACATTTACTGGAGACCCCAGCCCATTTAGTGGCTGTACTTTTGTGTCGCCACCGTTACCTGCCCCTAGTGGAATTAGCTGTTTTGATAGTCTTGGTATTATAGCCGGTGATACTGCACAAGGTAATTTTGTTTTAAATGTTACAAGCACAAGTGCAGTTGATATTCCATTGCCTTTTACAGTTACTGATGATGCGGGTTTAGATACAAACCCTGGTAATAACATCACAATACCTACAGTTATTTTGGGAGCAGATTTGCAGTTAAATACCTTGACACCCCCTAACCCTATCAATCCGTTTACACCTCATGTTGTTACTAGTTTTCAATTTGAAAATATGAATTCTAATATAGCATTAGAATCTGATGTAAAGTTGGAGGTGACATTTGATAATAATAACTTTACTTTTAATACAGCTACAACATTGCCTCCTTTGTGGAATTGTGGCTCGATAGCTAATAAAGTGACATGTGATTGTACGGGAGCATCATGTACTTCAGGCATTGGGTTAAATACTCAATATGATTTTGCTTTAGATTTTGCATCAAATATTCCCACTCCTCCAGGAAATTACAATTTTGGTGCTGGACTCATTTATCTAGGAACACCTATAGCTGGAGTCTCATCAAATCAAGCGGTTACAATTAATCCTGCACAAACAGATTTGTCTATAATAAAATCTGCAGAAGATCTTTTAGGAAATTCTATACCTAATATTCCAGTAGGTGGCCTATTTCAGTATGTATTATCAGTGACTAATGATGGTTTGGATGCACCAATGGGACAAGTTATTGTATCTGATACTTTACCTGCAAATGTGAATTTTTCTGGGACAGCACCAACCGCAACAGGCTGGTCATGTACTGCAACAGGTGCTGGAAATAAAATAATCTCATGCATGAATACAACAGTATTTAACAATGGTGGAAATGTAAATTTTACGATTCCTGTTACAGCTGGAAGTACAGCTGGTTCAGTCTCTAATTCGGCCAGTGTGAACCCATTGACAGGTTCTACTGCGTTATTTTTGGATAGCGATACATCGAATAACACTAGTGTCGCGTCGGTTACACTAAATCCAGCAGGCTCAGGGTCGATAAACATAACAAAAACAGTAGCTCAACCAAATTATACAATTGGTGATGATGTTATTTATACCATAACTGTTGAAAATACTTCAGCTACTGATAGTTTTTTTGATTTAGTTATATCTGATTTGTTACCTGGTAATTATCTTGATCTTAATCCTAGTAATGTTTCAGTTGTTGCCAATACTATTACGGGTACTTCTGTATTTACATGCACATTTGGAACTGTAATTGATACGGCTTCTTGTGATAATACTAGCTCAACGAGCCTTTTTAATCCTGGAGATCGAGTAGAAATTATTATCACAGCGACTGCAAATGCAGTTGGCACAGCTATCGCAAATACAGCGAACTATTCAAGCACTTCACTCAATTTAAGTGGCAGTTCAGCTCCAGCTTTAATTAATATCTCACAGGCATCTGTAATTAGACCGACATCAATTGCGGTACAAAAAACTGTAACTCAAAATGGAGTGCAGGTTAGTGAAATTGCAAAAGGTTCGTCTTTTCAATATGAGGTGGTAGTTACAAATACGGGAGATTATGATGTCAGTAGTTTTTCTATCATTGATGATATGCCTCAAGAAGTTGTTGTTGATAGTATTGTGATACCAGCAGGTATGACTTGTAATAATCAAGGCCAAACCTATAACTGTAATAATACACAAGGGTTACCTACTAATTCTTCTGTTCAAGTGATTTTTAATGTTACTGATGTCAGTGCTAGTGAGACAACTTCATTATTGAATCGTGTAAGGGTAGTAAGTTTTAATGCACAAGAAAAATTTGATGAAGCTCTCGTGATTTTAACAGGAACAAATCCTAATCCTAATCCAAATGCTCAATATACTCATGAAATTAAAGATGATGTAGATCCAGTTCAACAAGGAGATGATTTTAACTACATTGTTAGCTTAACAAACACAGGAACTGTTGCACTCAGTGCGATTGATATAAAAGTCTTACTACCACAAGATTTATTGGTGAACTCTACCACGACAAATGGAGTGACTTGTTCAACAATAACTACTGGCTTACATTGTCTTGCCAATGGTGGGTTGTTACTTAATCCTGGTGAGCAAGTAGATATTGTTATTGTTAATGTGGTTTCTCAAAACTATTTTGGTGATGTTTTTGTAGAAGTTCACGCAAATAATACAGGCTCAGTGACTATATCAGATAATGAAACAACAACAATACTTGAAAGCATTAGTGTTCCCATTGCTGATTTGTCAATATCGATACTTAATACTCAAACAGCCACTCAAGGAGGACAATCAAGTTTTGATGTCAATATTGAAAATCAAGGAGATTCGGCTTTGACTCCTAGAGTAACTGTTGGGTTGTCAGGCTTGATTGATACAGTCCAAGCACAAGAAAATCAGTCTTGGACATGTGACGTGAGTGGTTTAGTGGTGAATTGTCAGTATATAGGAGCTTCTGTTCCATCTGGTCATAATTCAACTATTCACTTTGATTTAAACTTATCACGCATTAGTGTTCAATCAGAAGATATCATTATTAGTGCATCTGTAGAATCTGATACAGAAGATGATGTTTTAGAAAATAATACTGCTAGCTCTACGATAAGCGTTAATCCTACACCTACAGAAGGCGAAATATTATCAGCACTTCAATCTGCTTTAGATGGCAAAGCGAATCAACAAGTTAATCGTGCCATACAAAATGTTGCCAGTTATTGTGAAGTGAGTTATTTCAAAGCACTCGAAGGATTGTGTTCAGATTTATATCAAACTGCCCTAGATGGTGATGGTGAAACGATTAATACTGTCATGGAGCAAATTACACCTAATGAAGTGATTGGCCAATCAACTTCAATCGCCGAAATTGCAACCGCACAATTTAGGAACGTAGGTTCGCGTTTGGCTGTATTGCGTTCGGGTGGCGGTTCTGGTTTTAGTTCAGCTGGTTTAAATGCTCGATTAGGAAATGGTAGTATTCCAATTGGAATGTTAACCTATTTGAATAAGTCTGCTGATGAATCAAAGGATATTGATGTAAATAATGACTTTATTTCACCTTGGGGATTCTTTGTAAATGGTACCATCTCGATGGGTTCTCGTGATGCAACAGGAAGAGAGCTTGGATTTGATTTTGACTCTTACGGACTAACAGCTGGTGTGGATTATCGATTGTCAGCCAATAAAGTGGTTGGTGTCGCATTAGGTTATGCAAACTTTGACTCTGATATTGACGGACAAGCCAATTTAAAATCAACTGGATTAACACTCACTGGATATGGCTCTTTTTATGTTAATGATAATTTTTATGTCGATGCACGAATTAGTGTTGCTAAACCAGATTTTGACCAATCAAGAAAAATTGATTTTACTCTTGGAGATACAACTATTTCAAGAGTCGCTAATGGTTCAACTTCAAGTAATCAATACTCAGTTGCAATGAGTGCTGGTTATAATTTCTATAAAAATTCATGGAATATTACACCAAATGGTTCATTCCGATACATCAAAACGACTATTGATGGTTTTACAGAGACTGGAGCAGGTGGCTTTAATTTTAATTATTCTGAACAAGACTTAGAGTCAATGATATGGTCAGCAGGAATTAAAGTGTCAAAAGCAATAAGCTTAAAAAATGGTGTTATAACGCCACAATTTGACTTTGATTATAACTACGAAAGTTTAAATGATGGTAATGACATAGAAGCTCGATTTGTAACTGCTCCATTAGGTGAGGTGTTTATCATTGAGACTGATTCACCAGATAGAACTTATGGCTCGGCTGGACTAGGTTTTGCCTACATATCATCGAATGGTAAACAAGCTTATATAAATTATAGAAGTGTACTTGGGCTAGAAGGTTTTAGCCGAGGGACATTCAATCTGGGTGCAAGATTTGAATTTTAATTTAAGTCTTCTGCCTTAAATAATGGGGAACACTATGAAAAATACGAAAATTAATACACATAAACTATCCGTAATTAGCTTACTTAGCCTGATTATTATTGGCAGTGGGGCACCTGTTGAACAAACTTTCGCAAGAGGTAAGATTACACCGGATCAATTGTATATTGTTGATTGTTTGTTGCCTCCTCAAGTCAGGCAATTGGGCACAAATTATACTTATATGGCGCCACGAAAACCAGCTCGTTTAAGTGCTCGTGATTGCGCTGTTAGAGGTGGAGAATATGTAGCTTATGACAAAGCAAGTTTTTCCAGTGTTGCCAAAATGTGGTTGCCAGAAGCACAAGGAGGAAATCCTAAAGCTCAGTCCTATTTAGGTGAATTGTATGAAAAAGGATTAGGAGGAACACCTGATTATAAGTCTGCTGCTATGTGGTATCAAAAGGCTGTAGACCAAGGCTATACACCAGCTATGTTGAATCTAGGCAACCTTTATGAGCAAGGTCTGGGTGTTGAACAGGATAAAACTAAGGCAATTAATCTTTATAGGCAAGCCTCTGG
>JALWML010000225.1 GCA_027083915.1 Lysobacterales bacterium
CACATTATGGCAAAAAAAGCAGCTAAAAATTTACCTGTGCCAGCATAACCTTTATTGGCAAACCCTTTAGAAAGATAGCGCATTGGCCCTCCTGAAACAGTGCCATCAGGATGAATGTCTCGGTATTTCACACCTAAAGTACACTCAACAAATTTAGAAGACATACCAATAAAACCAGCAACAATCATCCAAAATGTTGCTCCTGGACCTCCAACGCTAACAGCTGTTGCAACACCTGCAATATTTCCTAATCCAACAGTTCCCGAAATTGCAGTAGTTAGAGCTTGAAAATGAGTAACTTCTCCTGGTGCATTAGGTTCATTATAGACACCACGAATCAATTTGTAACCAATACCAAAAGAACGAACATTGATGAATTTGAAATAAAATGTAAAAAATGTAGCTGCAATCATTAACCATAATACAATAAAAGGTACATTACTAATGATGGGGTACATAAAAACATTATCTATTGCTTTAGCTATTGGTGCCATGAAATTATCAATAGTTTTATCAAAGCTTTCCGCAAAACTAATAAAAGGTAGCAATAATAAAGTTATTGCTAAAAGAATTCGTTTACTCATTGATGGTTCGCCCTCTGTTTATTTTTTATTGCGGATGATTGTACCTTATTTATGGGATAATTAACAATTCAAAATATTGGGTTTATATATTTCTATCGATTAAACCCATTTTAGATGCTTCCATTGTTGCCTCTGCGCGTGAATTGATATCCAGTTTCAGGTAAATATCTTTGACATAGCCATAACAGGTTGATTTTTTGATTTCGAGCAAATCAGCTACCTGTGGTACTTTTATACCCTTCGCAATAAGAGTGAGTACTTCTTTTTCTCGATTGGTTAAGTTATTTTTTGGTTGCTGAGGATTAAAAAAATTAAGGAGTTTATTGGCAATTGCAGGGGAAATAGGCAGCTGCCCATTTTCGATATCAATAAGCATTTGAGCTAAGTGTTCCTTATCCTGATCTTTTAAAATATAACCACGCGCGCCTTTGCGCAATGCGCTAAAGACATGTTGGTCATCATCAAAAATAGTGGTCATAACAACCATGGTTGGCATTTTGTTTTGAGTTAAATAATCAACCACTTCCAAACCACAGCCATCTGGCAAGCCAATATCAACTAAAGCCAAATCAAATAATTGAGACTTAACTTCATTCATAGCGGACTTTAAGTCCAAGGCTTTTGTTATGTTTGCATCAACATAGGCTAAATTCACAGACTGCTCAAGCCATTGCATTACTGGTGCTAAATCTTCAATAATTAGTATATTATTCATTGCCATAAGGATAAATCAACGTAAGTTTTGTGCCTTGTGTTGGTAATTGTTTCCAGTTTACCGTAGCATTTATAGAGTCTGCTCTTTTTTGAATTGTTTTTAATCCTTTTCCTGCTTTTTTATCTGTTTCAAACCCTTTACCATTATCTTCAAGTACCAGTGATAAATTTTTGTCATTAGATGATATGAATAAGCTGACCTTTGTTGCTTGAGCATGTTTGATTATATTGCTTGTTGCCTCTCGCATGATTCGTGATAAGACACTGGGAATATTGGCGGCCAACTTTTGTTTATTTGTTATATCAGAGTGATAAGTAAACTCAATAGCCAACGACCGAATTCGGGCCTGTATTTCTTGCGATATTTCTTCAGCCAGTTGTTGGTTGTTGCATTGAATATTCATGGTTGAAGCAACTGCTTGGCGAATGTCACTCAATACTTCTTTGGCAAGGTTTTTGGTTTTATCTGATTCTGAACTGTAGATAAGCTCTAACAATTTTGCTCCAACATCATCATGTAAATTGGCATAGATTCTTGATCTTTCTTGTTCTTTTGCTTGCGTAATTATATGACTATGATCACTAGACTTGACTTGCTTCTGTTGTGCCAAAACTAAAAAAAGCAAAGCCAGCAGTGATAGAGTTAAAATTGGTGTCAGCTGAAAAGAAACAAACAAAGTTACTAGTTGTGCTACCAGCATGAGCACGGTTAAGATTATTATTGTCTTGGTAGTGGTTTTTTTGCTAACAATGATGAACAATAAAACAACTGTTATGATGATATTAATAAAAGCATTAATGTGTTGGTACAATTCTGCATTCATCTTTTGTTTCTTAACCCGGCTCGTAATGCTTCTTCGGTTTTATACCTTAATTGTCTTGAGTTTTTTAGTACAGGCCGGGTTCTTACTTTTTTGATTGTTGTTTGACATAAAACCGAACCTTATTAGTGGTTTTTAAGACCTTTCTACTGTGCGCATTAATGAGTTGTGCATAAACGGTATGTTCGCCTCTTTCAACATCTGCAATTAATTGAGTATTTGACTTTACACGACCATGCGGTTTTCCATCTAAAAAGAACTTAAGGCGGTATTTCCTAGGGATTTTTTTTTCAAGATTAACACTTACCGTTACATTGCCACCTGTTCCCCAAATATTTTCATCAGGCTCAGGCTTTGAAATAGCAAGATTATCATAATTAAACTCAGTGGTTTCCTTGTCTTTACTCAATCGTTTCCAGTTCTTGCGTGACTGAGTCTTAGTTGATTCAACCACAATAATCTTATCGGTTTTGACTTCTTGAGAACTGGTATCTGGTTTGACATCCGTATAATGTATGCTGCCATCTGCATCGGTATACTTATAGATTTTACCTGCATAAACAACCGCAGACAAACTGAGGCTCAACATAATTAAAATTGTTTTTTTCATATCAATCAGAAAATAATAAACTTTCTCTGTTATACAGTTTTATTGCCAAAAGTGCAAGTAACAAACCGACAAATAGCGAACCAATAGCAACCGCTATAAACCAAATCATACTAACAGGTTCCCCTCTTAGTATTTGATTAATGGCAAGATTTTGCCCAAGTATTGGTACAAACATCATCCACAATTTTTCTTTGACCGGAACCATCATCAATATAATACTTGGAATCATAGGAATAAATATCAACAAACTCATATAGGTTTGGGCTTCTTTAAAAGACTTACTAAATGTGGCTATAATAGTTTGCAAAGAAGCTGCCATTATGGATAAAGGAGCGAGTAAAAGAGCGAAGAGCATTATATCTTTAACACCAAAATTAAAACTAATGCCCATGCTTTCAAATGGCATAAAAGGTAAAGCAAATTTAAAGGTTAATAAAGTGGCAAACATAGTAACAATACCAAAAGTGATTGTAGCTAATAGTTTACCCACTAATAAATTTGATCGTTTTATCGGGTTAAGCAATAAAGATTCCAGTGAATTGCGCTCTTTTTCTCCAGCCATGGTATCTATGGCAAGATACATACTGCCCATAAACAAACCCATAATCAGAAAATAAGGCAAAAATGCCAAAGCTTTTGCTCCTTTTGATTCTGCAGTTGATACGTCATGATCTTCAATGGTAACAGCTTGTAATAATGATGGACTTATACCACGTAATTGTAACCTTATCATACCTATGGATCTTGAATAACCTTTGATTAAGGATTTAATTCTTTCTTGGGTTATATTTGTAGCTCCTTTAGCTGTCGCATCGTAATAAAGTTGAATAGCTGCTGGTTGACCAGATTCAAACTTTTCGGCAAAATCAGATGGGATAACTAAAATAGCCTCCTTATCCTTATCCAGTATGGCTTTTTTTGCATCTCCTGAAAAAGGAACAACTTTTGCTCCTTGAGATTTCACAAAAGTAATAAAGCCCTTGGCATTATCGATACCATTGACATGCAGTTCTAACTGTTTTTCCGCCTTATCCTTCATCATGCCACTGACCGCATTCATCATAACAACCAACAAGACAGGACCAAAAACTGCACCCATGAATATTGAAGACATGACGGTTTTCTTATCGCGCAGATTATCCTTAATCTCTTTGAACATAACGGTTAAAATTTGCTTATTCATGACCTTCTCCACCGGTTACAATATGCACAAATGCATCTTCTAAATTTTGAGTTTGAGTTAAATCCATGAGTGATTCTTCTGTTCCTTTAGCAGCAATCGTACCATCATTGACGATTAAGATTTCATCACTGACAGCTGCGACTTCTTGCATGACATGAGAAGAAAACAAAATACATTTTCCACGCTGTTTTTCCTGTGCTAAAAACCGTCTAACTCCGCGTGTACTCATAACATCTAAGCCATTAGTTGGCTCATCAAGAATAATATTTTGTGGGTCATGAACTAATGCTCGAGCAATAGCAACTTTGACGCGTTGCCCCTGAGAAAAGCCATCTGTTTTACGATCGATAAACTCCTGCATACGTAAATCTTCCACCAAAGAATCTGTACGTTTTCTTATTGCTGCATCACTCATTCCATGTAATTTGCCAAAATATTCAATATTTTCTCGTGCAGTTAAGCGCTTATACAATCCACGTGTATCGGGCAAAACACCCAAAAGTTTGCGTGCTTTTTCCGGGTCTTTTTTGGGATTGATACCATCAATTAATATCTCTCCTGTTTGCGGGGTAATTAATGCATAAATCATTCGCAAAGTAGTGGTTTTACCCGCACCATTTGCACCCAGCAGCGCAGTAATTTGATGATCTGGTGCCGTAAAAGTAATTTCTCTTACGGCTTTGACTTCGCCAAAACTCTTGCTTACTGTTTTTACTTCTATCATTGTTTTGGCCCCATCATGTTAATAAAAAACGGTTCATAATTAAAGTCGTTCAAACACTCTGTTTCTAATTCTTCATCTGGTTTGTCGATAAATTGTGTGATGATTTTAGGCATGCATCCTTGTGGAAATACATTATGCCCTTGCCCTTTGGCAATAAGGTGTTGCGAATGCGATAAGGTTTTCATGGTTAATTCGGCAAATTCTGGCGGAGTCACAGGATCAAGTTCTCCTGACAACAATAATACAGGCAAATCTGAAACAACAGGGTCTTTAAAACTGGCATCTGCATTAATGTGTGGCCACACATCACAACTTTTTTGAGTCTTGGCTAAAAAATCTTTTCCAAAAATATTATTATTACTAGCGGACTTAATAGTATAAAAAGGCACATCTTCACCGCAAACAATTGAGAGTTCAACATTGCTCATACCCTCTTGAAGGAGTTTTGCAATGGTATTTGCTTGCGCAGCTAATGTTTCATAATGACCGTGATTAGCTTTTGAAATCATTAAAGGTAAAAGTGCCATTGTTTTTGCAGAATATGAAAACATACGAATGGCAATAGCTAAAGCCTCTTTTGTTAAGGTAACATCTTCATAATCACCTGTCACATAATTTTGCAACTTAATAACGGGCTTTTGTG
>JALWML010000226.1 GCA_027083915.1 Lysobacterales bacterium
ATATTACAGCCACCTGCCTCAAGCTCAGTTTTAAACTGCTCTAATAGTTCGCCATAAACCGTCCAATAATTACCAGTTTTTGCCCATGGACGCACGGAAAAGTTAACCGAACTGTCGGCTAACTCTGTCATTAACATAGATGGAGCAGGCTCTGGTAACACCAACGGATGATCTTCCATTACTTTCATCATAATATTACGTGCCTTTTTAAGGTCATCATCATAGCCAACACCCATTGCAATATCAACTCGGCGAATTGGCTTGGCAGTGTGGTTAATAATCGGGTCTGCAGTGACTTGACTGTTTGGGATGATAATTTGGCGATTATCCTTTGTTTTTAAAATCGTACTAAAGATTTTAATTTCTTCAACATCTCCTGTATGTCCAGCAATTTCGACCAAATCTCCTATTTTGAATGGTCTAAACATGACTATCATCACACCAGATGCAAAATTGGATAAGGAATCTTTAAGAGCCAAACCAATGGCTAAGCCAGCTGCTGCCAACATGCCTAATAATGAGGTAGTCTTAACTCCTAATTGACCAAGTGCTGCTATAACTACTGCGGCAAGTAAAATATAGTATACAAAGTTTTTTAAGAAGTTAACTAAAATAGGATCAGAGTTAGTTTTACTTAAGCCTTTCGCCACCATATTAGATATAACTCGTGCAATTTTTTTACCAATCCAATAAATGAGGAATGCAGTAATTAATTTTAAAGCAATCGCCAACAGAGCTTCAGGATTATTAACAAACTCCATTATTTTTGTTTGTATTGTTTCAAGTAGACCTAGACTTTCTTGAGTGGCCTCTTTGACTGTTTCTTGAGCTGCCATTTTATATCTCCTATTAAGTGAATGATTGTATCAGTTTAACAGAAAAATGAAGATTCTTTAAAAATGTAACAAAAGTTCAAATTTCGACTTCTTTCTTGTAAACCAAGCGAACAACCCCAATAATACCCACTCATTAAATTTAAGTTAGGTTTTATCATTAGAAAGTCACGCTCAATTTCTGACATTATCGGCATAATTGCTTCATTAGTTTGTGCGATTCAATGTGCAATTGCACCGATTTTATTGAGTATTGCACCTATCATTCCTAAATGGGCTCATTTTGGACATGGCTGGGCATGGATAAGCTTTATTTTACTTATAGCTGCTTGGAGTATTGGCCGAGGTTATACAAAGCACAAAAACAAAGCCGTTTTACTCTTCGCCAGTGTTGGTATTTTACTCTTATTTGGTGGAACAATTTTTGAACATCACCTTACTATTATCAGTGAGTCTATCATTTTTGCAACGGGAGGATTTTTGTTAACCATTGCCCATTGGAAAAACTACAAACTCGAAGGCAAGTGTTCAATCAATCAAAAGTGAAGCATTTCTTTGGTTGATGCGTAACCCGTATCACACCACGCTGTAAAACCTCCAGCAACTGATATTGGTTTTTTAAAGCCCATTTCTAATAGTGACAAAGCCGCTAAGGCTGAACGATTGCCTGATCGACAACAAATATAAATTTCATCATCTGGATTCCAACCAAGTTGCTGAGCAATAGCCACGATTTGAAATTCTAACAACCCTCTGGGCACCCAAATAGAACCAGGGATTACACCATCTATTACTTCATTTTCTTCTCTTACATCAATAAGGTTGATTTTACCTTGCTGCTGTTTTAAAGAGAGTTGATTGACTGAAATTTCATCAATTTTTTGAAGAGCATTAATTACAAGTTGTGGATAATCTATCATGGCGAGGTTAATAAGATGTTGGGCAATATAAGTCGCTAAGAACTTCAATAATACGTGTTGTATTATGTTGAGCTAAGGAATAAAAAATAACTTGTGACTCGCGGCGAGTCTTCACCATACCTTCTCGGCGTAATGTTGCTAAGTGTTGGCTTAATGCTGACTGACTTAAACCAATTTGTTGGTGTAATTCAGTTACCGAATATTCGCGCTCTTCCAAAGCACATAAAATCATTAAACGTGATTCACTTGATAGCGTTTTAAGCATGCGTGCTGCTTTTGACGCATGTTCCTTTAAATCAGAAAAAGAACGGTGTTCAGATTGTGTTGTTTCCATTATATTGTCTATTTTGAATCTATGCTATTATATTAATATTTGCTAATATAGTAAATGTTAATTTAGCTTCTGCTAAATAAAATAACATGAAAAAGACATAATTGTGACATAACCTACGTTTATCATTGCCGTTTTCTAAGAAAAACAAAACAATGAAAATATTTATACCAAGTAATGAAGCTAATACCGCTTATCTAAAACAGGGTTTTTGTTTTAAACCCTTAATAATTGATGCCTACCTCTATCATTTAGATGCTGAAGGCTTTGAAAAAACCCAAAACCGATTAAGTAAAAAAGTAAAGACTGGAACGACAACCAATAAAAATGGTAAAACCTGAGATTTATAGCTGAAGCCTGCTTGTATTACTAAATAATATGCACTAAATTCATGAATAAAAAAAGCGATGAAGGAAATAAGTAAAAACTTAAAAAATAATTGTTTGTGGTCTCGTTGGTCTTTAAAAGAATAGAAATAATGCCCCAAATAAGCGGTTATTGCACCAAAAATAAAGCCGATGAAGTGGGCAATCATGAACTGAATTTGTAAATACTCAACCACAGAATAAGAAACAATCCCATGAACAAGGCTAGCAACAACGCCAACAATGCCGTATCGAATAAGTAGTAAAAAAAAGGCGTTATTCAATAATGGCAAAAATAAACCCTTCATTAATTTCAAGGTGCACTTCTTGCAATGACTCACCTAGACAGGGACCATCGATACATAAACCAGAGTCCATCTTAAACTCTGCCCCATGAGCAGGGCAGACCAAATTGCCCTCTGGTGTTAGAAGAAATTTTCCTAATGAATAATCCATACGTCTTCCCTGGTGGGGACATAAGTTTTTAAACGCATGATAATTTCCTTGTGAGTACATTAACATTATTGACGTCAATCCAGAATCCAATTGCAGTGAAAACTCATGCCACGTATCTGGAGTTATGTTTTGTGTTTTGTCCAATTTACAAATCATTTCTGTGAATGTTTTTTTACCGCATTAACAAGAACACCAAGTTTTTCTGGTTTCATATCAGGGTGCATACCATGACCTAAGTTGAATACATGTCCAGACCCTTCACCGTAGGAATCAAGCACTTTCTTGGCTTCTTTTTCAATAATTGCATCTTCAGCATATAAGACACAAGGATCAAGGTTGCCTTGCAAGGCCACTTTACCCTTTGTTAGCTCTCTTGCTAACGACAAATCTGTTGTCCAATCAACACCAAGACAATCAGCTCCAGTATCTGCCATCTTTGATAAGTTGTACTGAACACCTTTTGAAAATAAGATAACGGGCGTATTTGGATTAACTGCTTTTACTCCATCAACAATTTGTTTCATATAAGCTAAAGAAAACTCTTCATACATTGCAGGAGATAAAGAACCTCCCCATGAATCAAAAACTTGAACGGCATTAGCACCACTGGCAATTTGTGTATTAAGATAATCAATACTAGCATCAGTGAGTTTTTGTAAGAGTTTATGTGCGGCTTTAGATTGATTAAGTAAAAAAGCTTTGGCTTTTGCAAATGTCTTTGAACTTCCGCCCTCAACCATATAAGTAAGCAGTGTCCAAGGTGATCCACAAAATCCTAATAATGGAACCTTTCCCTCTAAAGTTTTAGATGTCAGTTTCAGTCCGTCCATAACATATTTTAGGTCTGTTTCAGCATCAATTTTAGGTAGGGCATCAACATCGGCTTCGGTAACTATTGGCTTCTTAAATTTAGGTCCTTCCCCAGTAACGAAGTATAGACCTAAACCCATTGCATCAGGAATAGTTAAAATATCAGAGAATATAATGACTGCATCCAAATCAAAACGTCGCAAAGGTTGTAATGTTACTTCACAAACCATTTCTGGATTTCGTGCCATGGTCATAAAGTCACCAGCTTTCGCTCTAACTTCACGGTATTCTGGCAAATAGCGTCCAGCTTGGCGCATTATCCACACAGGTGTTCTTTCGGTTTTTTCACGGCGCAGTGTTCGGAGCAATAGGTCGTTTTGAATTTTCATACTATTTATATAAAGAAGTGTGCCTTCATTTTATTCCTTATGAGTCTTAAAATACAGCATTCTCTGTTACAATATTAAGCTTTAATAAAATTTACATTGATTATGAGTTGGATAAAAGAAATAGACATTAAAGATGCTGATGAGAAACTGAAGACTATTTACGATGATTTAATTAAAAGTCGAGGTAAAATTTCCAATATTTTAAAAGTCCATTCACTCAATCCTGAAGCATTAAAATCTCACTTAGACTTATACATGACAATCATGTTTGGTAAATCAGGGCTTTCACGTAAAGAACGAGAATGCATTGCTGTTGTAGTCTCCCGTGCTGATAATTGCGAATACTGTGTTAACCATCATGCAAAGTCACTTTCACGGTATATTAAAGATAAGGATTTGTTAGAACAAATCAAACAAGATTTTACACATGCTTCATTGACTACACGACTGTATAGCATATGTGAGTATGCACACAAACTCACAACAAAACCAGGCCAACAATCTGAAGATGACCTGATAAACTTAAAACAACACGGATTATCAGATAAAGATATATTAGATATGACTTTAATCGTTGCTTATTTTAACTTTGTGAATAGAATTGCCTTGGGTTTAGGTGTAGCATTTAATGCGCAAGAATTAACCAGTTATAAAGATGAACCTTCTTAAAAAACATTGGTCTTATCACCCGAACGACGAAACAACTTAAAACTACAGTGAAAAAATATGAAAAAATTAGCAATAATAAGCCTCGTTTTGCTGGCACTTACTTGTCAAGCTCAATTTATAGAAAAAGCTGCTCCTACCGATATTGAGCTAAAAATAAACAATGCGCAATCAGTTCCTGAACTATTAAAAATTTCTGCCATTGCTTATAAAAACAAAGATTTTAAAAATCAAATAAAAGCACTTGAAAAATTAACAAATTTAAAGCCTAACATCCCCCTTTTTCAATATGAGTTAGCTCAAGCCTACGCCTTGGCTAATGATAAAAGCGCTGCTTTTAGTTCCCTGGTAACCCTACAAAAACAAGGACTGTACTATGATGTTGCTAACAATAAAAACTTTGACAACATCAAAAACTATCCCGTTTTCAAATATATCAAAGATAATCTCGAAGCAAATAATGTCCATTTTGGAGAAGGTTTAGAGGTTTTTAAAATTGACAAA
>JALWML010000227.1:0-11660 GCA_027083915.1 Lysobacterales bacterium
GTATAACAGAGAGTATATATGAAAATAAAAACACTATTGTTAATTTTATTATTCTGTTTGCATATTGCCAGCGCAAAAGATTCAAAGGTCGACACACAACCTCTTGTTGGAGGCATGTCATTAGAAAAAAACAATCAACTAGCCAAAGAATATAAACAACCATCAGCTTGGCTACTGGCAAACAGTTGCGCAGCTTGCCATGGCACTTATGGTGCGGAGTTCAATGATATTATTCCACCACTTGCTGGCATGAATAAAGACAAATTTATAAAGGAAATGACTAAGTTTAAAAAGCAAAGCCCAAATAACTTTGTGGTCATGGGTATTATTGCACAACCTTTAACTGATTCTGAAATAAGTACAATGGCTGAATTTTTTAGTCAACAGAAACCAGTTGAATGGACAAAACTTGGTTGGAACAAAACCACAAAAAAGGATAAGTGAAGTAGAGTTATGAAAAATAAACCACAAAACACACAATCACTTTCACGCAGACAATTAATAAAGTTATTTGGAACAGGTGTAGCAACTTATGGATTATTTGGTGCTTCGGCTTTTGCAGATTCTAAAACTACGGCTCATATTGTTATTATTGGTGGTGGCATAGGTGGTGCTGCCAGTGCTAAATACCTTCGGTTATTAAATAAGGATGTTAAAATAACCATAATAGAACCCAATCCAGAATACATTTTTTGCCCAGGAAGCAATGAAATCATTCCTGGGTGGTCCACTTTAGAGGAGTCAACTTTTAATTATGAGACCATAAAATCTCGTTACCAAGTTAATTTGATTCATGACAAAGCTAGCTTGATTGATTACGACAAAAAACAGGTTAAAACAGCAAAGGGGGATATTATTAAATACGATAAACTCATTGTTTCTCCTGGGCCAAGTTTTCATTATGAAGGCATCGAAGGCTTTAACCAACAACTCGCAGAAGGTGAATTTCCTGCCGCATGGAAAGCGGGTAAGCAAACCTTGAAATTACGCCAGCAATTGTTAGCGATGAAACAAGGTGGAACCGTTCTGATTTCTGTTCCTGCTGACCCTTATCGCTGTCCACCAGCACCTTATGAGCGGGCATCTTTTATTTCAACCATGTTAAAAAAGATAAACCCAACAGCAAAGGTTATTATTCTTGATAATAAAAACAGCTTTATTTTTGATAATAATTTCCCCTATTATTGGAAACAACATTTTGCCTATGGAACACCAAAAAGTACCTTAGAATGGGTTTCAAAAGATATGGGTGGGGAAGTCGTTAGCTTGGATGCAAAGAACCGAAACTTAATTACCGCAGATGGAACAGTTCATCATGGTGATGTCATAAATATCATTCCTCCTGAAAAAGCAGGTCAATTTGCTTTAGATAATGATTTGGCAGAGGGTGACTGGTGTCCTGTTGAGTTTAAAGATTTTAGCTCGACCAAACACAAAGATGTTTATGTCATAGGAGACAGTGTTGATGGTGATCCGATGCCTAAAACAGGTTTTCTAGCCAGCAATCAGGCGCGAGTAGTTGTGCAAGCCATCAATGATGAGTTGCATGGCAAAGAAATTGGCATGCCATTTTTAATTAATGGCTGTGTTGCCATGGCAGGCGAAGATTATGGCATGACCTTATCTGAAACATTTCGTTTTCAAGGTCTAGGAAAGCCTTTGGCGGAACGCTATTTTATTCCAGAACCAACAACTAATCCCGAAAAACAATTGGTCTTAGCCAATATGGCTCGTAACTGGCAAAGAACTTTTCGGAAAGATATATTCAGCTAACTTTTTTAAGTTTAAGCTTGAGCTTCTTAGCTTGAGTGATAAACCACTGTGTTAGTTCTTCTTGCTCTTGGTATAAGTTCATCATTGAACGTACGGTTGAAGTATGAAAAATAATGGGTGAGATGATTTGCCAATGTTTATTATAATAAAATAACCATAAAGGTTCTACTGACTGTTTATTCCCCTGCGTTTTTATTAGTATTGCTACTGCCCAACGTCCTTTTTGTTTAAAAGACTTTATTGCATAATCCAATGTTTTTTGCTTAACTTGATTGTGCTGGAGTTTAAATGCTTTGAGTAATTTTTCTTTATTTCGCCAATGTAACGGCATGAAATAGAGGTTCTCGAATTCTTTGCGGCTGCCTTTTTCTAATAGCGGTTTGAATTGATTTAAGCTATCTAGCACTAAAGGTGGCGTTACTTCTGGTTTATTACAGGCATTCAGCCCTAATAAAAGCAACATAAAGAGGATTGCATATTTTTTCACTAAGTGATTCATGTCTGTTGACCGTTGTTTCTCTTATTTAAACGCAATGAGTTACCAATAACAACAAAGGAACTCAATGACATCCCTAAGGCTGCAATCCACGGTGGCAAAAATCCCATTGCTGCAAATGGGATTGCTATAATATTATAGACAATCGCCCATGAGAAATTTTGCAAGATGATATGGTGTGTATGGCTTGAGATAGCATGAACAGTAGGCAATAAATCTAAATTACTGTTCAATAACACAAAATCACTGTTTATTTGTGCAATGTCACTGGCATGAGCAAATGAAACAGAAGCATCGGCTGCTGATAAAGTTGGTGCATCGTTAATACCGTCGCCAACCATAATGACTTTATGCCCTTCACCTTTGTATTTTTTTATCCACTTTAACTTATCAACAGGTGTCATTGAGCCATAGTATTCACTAATTGATAAAGTTTCAGCTATTGGTTTAATGCTTTTAATATTATCACCACTGAGAATAATAAATTTCTTTATACCTTGTTTTTTTAGTTGTTTAATCGAAGTCTTTGCCGATTTTTTTAAAGAGTCATTTAAAACAAAGTAAGCCATTAATTGATTGTTTTTAGCAAGCCCTATTACGGTGTCTTGTTGTATTCTGATTGTATTTATCTCTTTTAATAATTCAGCAGGTATTGTCGATAACTCTGTACAAAAAGACAATTTTCCTATTTTCCATGTTTCATTAGAAATCTCACCCTGCACTCCTTTTCCTGGGAAGTTTTTAAGTTCTTTAACCTGATAAGGTTGTGATTTGTGCGCATGATAAAATGCATGGGCAATAGGATGTAATAATTGCCATTCTAAAGAGCTGGCAATATTTAATGCTTTTTCTATAGTTATAGGGTTATCTTGCGAAACAAGTTGTGTATTTTTTAATTGTGCTTTTCCTTGAGTTAAGGTTCCTGTTTTATCAAACACTACTGTATCTGCTTGAGTAATATTTTCAAATGCAGGCATATTTAACGGCACAATTCCATGCCGTGCAAATTGACCAGAACTGATGGATAGTGCAACAGGTGTAGCCAATGCTAGAGCACAAGGACAACTGATGATGAAAACAGCAATTATTACTGGCAATAAGTGTTGACTATCATGAAAATACCAAAAAATTGCTGTCAATAAAGCAATGATGAGAATAGAAAGAACAAACCATTTGGCAACTTTAGTGGACAATAAAGCCTGTTGTGTTTTTTTCTCCTGACCTTTTTCAAGTAATGAGAAAATACTAAACAAGGTTGAATTTTGTTGATTATTCTCGACTTTCATTCTGATTCTTTGATCAATATTGCAACTGCCATTAATGAGAACATCACCTTGTTTATGAAGGACAGGCATCATTTCACCTGTCAGCAATGATTCGTCAAAACTACTCTTGCCTTGAGTAAGGATTCCATCAACGGGAATGATTTCTCCCGGGTTGATTATAAGCTCATCACCTGGCTTCAGATCAGCTAATAAAACTTCTTTGAATTTACTATTTAACTTATCAGTTAGAACTTTAGCAGTTTTTGGAATAATTTTTAGAAGTTTATCAAGTGATTTTGCTGCAAGTAGACGCCCTTTGAGTTCATAAATTTTTGCTGCCAACATCAGAAATAAAAACATAGCAATTGAGTCAAAATAGACCTCGCCTTTTTGTGTGACTGTGGCAACAACACTACCAAAATAGGCAACAGTTAATCCTAAAACAATCGGTACATCCATGCCAAGATGTTTATTTTTTAAATCTCGCCAAGCAGAGATATAAAAATCAGCTCCCGCGTAAAACAGCATAACGGTAACAACAATTAAATCCGTATAACGGCCAATTCTTTCCCACAATTGTAAATTTCCAGCAGCATCATAGCCACCCATCCAATAGGTTGCAACTGCATGCATCATGACCTCCATGCCCAATATGCCTGTGAATATCAGTCGAGTAAAGTTTTTTCTTTTCTGTTCCTTGTTTAGAATTTCTCGTTGAACTGGGTTAAAAGGGTGAGCTCTATAGCCGATTGCTTCTATTGCCTGTAAAATTTCTGATAATTTAATGAGTTCTGGGTTCCAAACCACGCGAGCTTGTTGACTGGTATAATCAACATGGACATCTATAATGCCTTTTAACTTTCTTAAGTGTTGTTCATTTAGCCAAACACAGGCGGCACAGCGTAGGTTCTCTAATAGTAAAAAAGCTTGAATATAATTAGGGTTGTCGTGACAAGGTCGAATAAATTCTTTTTGAACTTCGCTCTTATCAAAAATACTTAATTGTTGTTGATCTTGTTTTTCACTAATTGGAAAGGCACTGGTTTGATAGCTCTTTCTGAACTGGTAGTAGTCTTCATTACCAAACTCACGTATTAATTGAGCCACAGCTTTACAGCCATGACAACAGAAGTACCGAGTTTTCCCCTGTATGTTTTCAGATAACTTTAAACCTTTATTTGGCAAACCACAATGAAAGCACGTTTTTGAAGCCTTTTGATTGTCCGTAACAAGCGACTCATTGGCTATATGTTTTTGTGAATTAATCGTATCTTGGCTTTTCACCCGTATTATTTTGTTGCCGTTTTATCACTTGAGTTTTCAGTGGCATTCATCTGTGCAAAATAATTCGCCATGGCATTGATTTCATCCTGCGTTAAACTTTTTGCAATAATGCGCATGCGAGAATAGACATCATTGTGTCTTTTACCTGATTTAAACTCATTCATAGTTTGTCTAAAATAGATTGCTTGCTGACCCGCCAATGCAGGCGTATCAGTGATGGCTCCTTGTCCTTTTGAACCGTGGCAAGCCAAACAAGGAACCAACATACGACTACCATCTCCTTGTTTGATTAAGTTTTCAATATTCTGAGTTTTAAGTGCTGTATTTAAATTTTCTTGCAACGATTGAGGCAAAGGGAATCCCGCATAATATTGAGCCAAGTCTGCCATATCTTGAGTACTTAATCTTTTTGCTAGGGTTGTCATCATGGCTGCAGGTGTTGAGTCAAGGCGTTTATGATCTTTATAATCAAGTAACTGTTTAAAAGTATAGTTTGCCGTTTGACCTGCAAGATTTGGCCAGTTACGTCCTTTGGACAATCCTTGCTCACCATGGCATAAACTACACATTTTATCTTTATTTAATTTCTCACCATTACTGGCACTGCCCGCTTTAACAAAATTTATTTGTTCGGCATCCCAAGCAATATTGGTTGATGGAGAAAAGAGTGCTTTCTTCTCATCAGCAAAACTAGTGGTCACCGTTGTTGCCATTAGAATGAGAACACTTAAATGGTATTTAATTTTAGCTAAAAAAATCATCTTAATACCCCCAACCAATGGATTCTGGTGTACCAATAATCCAAAACTGAAGAACAGGATATCCATAACTCGCAATAAGATAAATAAGCATTGTCCAATTCCAAAAAGATAAGCTATTTAGAATGTGCGGGACATGAAAGGGAGGATGAATGGCTTGAGCGTATTCAACCAGTCTATCTTTATCATTGGCCTGAGGCTGGGTTCTATTCATTAGTAAAATAAACAGAAAAATCAGTCCTGAGAGTAAGAGAATAAGAGCGCCAATATTCATCATGTACATGGAGAAGTCCCATGTCTTAACTAACTCAGAGGCTTGTTCATAAGCCTTTACCGAGTCGATGCGTCTGGGTTGTCCAATAATGCCCAGATAATGCCAAGGAATAGTGGTAATCCACATGCCGATAAACCATAGCCATAATTGTAGATTTGCCAGTTTTTTGGAAAATAAACGACGACCTGTAATTTTAGGCCACAGCCAATAGGCTGCTGCAAAGTACATAATAACAGTTGTTCCACCATAAATCAGATGAAAATGCCCTGGAATCCAAGCAGTATTATGTACCAGTGAATCAAGTGAATAAGAAGCATTAATAACACCGCCCCAACCACCAACAGTTAACATAAGTAATGATAAGGTTCCTGCCAGAACAACAGGGTTTGAAAAATCAAGTGTTTTCATCCAACCAAATAAACCTTTGCCACCACGTAACCGTCCAGCTATTTCCATGGAAGCAATAATAGTGAATCCAGTGAGAAAAGTAGGTACAGCGACCATAAAAGTGCCAAACATATGTAGTAACTTCCAACCAGCTGCTTGCATTGGATCTACATAAAGATGGTGCATGCCAATAGGAACTGAAAAAATAAACAACATCACAAAAGCAATACGTGCCATCTTATCACTGAATAATTTTCCTCCAGCTTCTTTAGGTAAAATACCATACATGACCAGATAGGCAGGAAATAACCAAAAATAGACGATGGCATGAAGTGTCTCAGAAAATAAAGTCCGTGATAGCCCGGGATCCAATGTATCAGCCCAGCCTAATGAGGTGGGAATTAATTGGAAAACCACTTCAGAGGCAACACCTAAAGAAGTCCATAACCATAATAAGGCATTCATAACTGTACCAAACATAATGACTGGCACAGGCTTGCCAGGATTGGCTTTTTTCCAAACAACCACAGCAACAACCATATCAACACACCAAAACCATGAGCCAATGACAAGCATTGCCGCACCAATATAAAACATGGGTTCGGCAAGTTCTGGAGGATAGAATGTATATAAAACAGAAGCTTTACCACTGAGCAATGAAATAGAAGCTAGGGCAACACCAATAGTCGCCACCCAAAAGCCAGTCCATGAAAATTTGGGCGACCATAGCTTTTGTTTTAAGCTATTAACTGCTGTATGGTAGCCAAACCCCATAATAAAAAAAGTGCTTAAAACATACGCCATTAACACGCCATGAGAAGACACTGAGGTATAGTAAAGTTCGGTATTTTCAAGTTTTGGGAACATGCCACTACGAGAAAGAACTTGATAAGCGCCCATTGGCAAAGCTAATCCAAAAGAAACAAAAGCAATGAAAAAATTCCAAAAAGCAAGGCGGTTAGTTGATTTAACAACTTGTTCTGATAGTTCAGGTTCTTTATGAGTTGTCATTTGAATTTCCTCCTTTTTCAAGATAAAACTCATCTTTGGGCACAATATTAATCATGCCATACATGGTTGCGTGACCGACACCACAATATTCATCACAAATAAGAGGGTGCTCACCTAACTTCTGAAATTCAGTTGTTATTTCAGTAACATAGCCAGGAACAATCATGGTATTCATATTACTGAAAGGAATATGCACACCATGCAATACATCAAAAGATGCCATGCGAAACTTGACAGGAGTATTTATAGGGACTGTAATTCTTTGTGGAAAAAAGCCATAGCGGGCTGCCACCATAGTTACAACAATTTGTCTTTGTTCATTGATATGAACACCCAACTTATCTTCTCTAAACTCTCCACCACCAACGCCAGAATCAAGGTGTAAACGTGCAGAATCAATAACCTCAACATTACTTGGAGGATGTACATTTTTAACCGCAGCATAATAAATAATCACTCCCCACGCTAACAATAAAAATATTATTATCATGTAAATCCATTTTTTTTCTAGTGGGTCTATGTGATGTTTATCGTATTTATCCAATTCATTCACCTTTTAATTAACGGGACCGCGAGGAACAAACAAACCAAACCAAAAATACAACCATCCCAAGGTAAATAAAATGCCATAAATAAATAAAATTGCCCACGTTCCTCGTGGAGAACTATTAAGAATATTTTCTTTCTCTTGTTCGGTTAAAGTAACTTTATGATTCTTTTTTTTCATTAACTCAATCTCAACTTTTCATATATCTTGCTTTTATTATAGCGTATATGCCATGTAAGAGTTGAATTATTTTATGAAGTATTATTGAGAGGTGTTAGGTGTGTTTGGTTAAACACACCTAGATGAATATTAGAAAAAGTCAGTTCTTAGGTGCTACTGTTGCTATCAACTATTGCCAATTTACACCATTGATTTTTTAATTTCCCAACCTATCATTGCCATAGCAAGACCATTAAAAAATAAGTTAATTGCGATATATAAACCGACTAACCAAATTGAGGATGCTGGCCAGCCAATTAAAAATAGTGTTGCTAAGACTATTGAAGTCAATCCATTAAAAACCATCCAACCCCAACCTTTTAGTGGATGCCTAAGTTGTGCAAACATAAAACTTGCAAATGCATCAAGCATTAAATAAAAAGACAATAACAGGCCCAGTGATGCAATTCCAATAATGGGATGAAGCAATAAATAAGCACCTAGCCCAATAAGTAAAAGAGGTTTGAGCCAATCTTTAACTGATTTTTTGGCATATTTGAAGGTATGAGTTGCCCAAACACCACCAGCAAACAACATAAAAAAAGCAATAAATGTAACAGCTTCCAAAGCCATTAACTGTGGCAGTACAGCTCCAGTAACCCCGACCAATATTAATAGTATTCCAACAACAATGGAATATTTGCCGAAGGTTATGTTGGATTTTATATTTAATTCTTGCGTTTCCATAATAAACTCCTAAAGTAATTAATTAACTCCCCTTAAATAATAGTTAATAGCGAAAATTCAATGACAAACAAGCAAATTATCGAAACAAAGCGTTTAAAGCTAATACCAACAACAGTTAATGATGCTGATTTTATTGTAAAATTATTAAACACACCTAAGTGGTTAAAATACATAGGTGATAGGCAAGTAAAATCTATGGATGAAGCCATAAACTACATCACCACAAAAATAAGACCGCAAATTGATAAATTAGGTTATGGCAATTATACGGTTATTCGCAAAAGTGATCATGTAAAAGTAGGCACTTGTGGATTGTATGATCGAGAAGGCTTGTCTGGTGTTGATATAGGTTTTGCTTTTTTACCCGAATTTGAAAAGCAAGGTTATGCTCATGAGAGTAGTGAAAAATTGCTGGCTATTGGCTTTTATGATTTTGGTATTAAACAAGTCAATGCCATTACCTTACCTAACAACAAAGCCTCGCAAAACTTACTTGAAAAACTAGGCATGAAATTCATAAAGATGGTTAAATTGCCTCATGATGAAAATGAGTTAATGTTGTATCAAATTAAAAAAGGTTAAAGGTTTTATTTGCAAAAGTTTTTATCATTTGTTAGTATGTGCATATCCACATATACATAACAACTATAAGAAAGGAGATATTTATGGCTAAAAGCATAAAAGGTACACAAACAGAAATCAATTTAATGAAAGCATTCGCTGGTGAATCACAAGCCAGAATGCGTTATACCTATTTTGCCAGTGCGGCTAAAAAAGAAGGCTTGGTGCAGATTTCCAAGATTTTTGAAGAAACTGCGGCTCAAGAAAAAGAACATGGAAAACGGTTCTTTAAGTTTTTAGAAGGCGGCGAAGTTGAAATAACTGAAAGTTTTCCAGCAGGCACAATTAGTGATACTTTGACAAACTTAAAAGCAGCAGCGGCTGGTGAAAGTTATGAGTGGTCTGATTTATATCCGAGCTTTGCTAAAGTGGCACGCGAAGAAGGTTTTCCACAGATTGCAGCGACTTTTGAAGCCATATCAATTTCTGAAAAACAACACGATAAACGCTTTAAAGATTTGGCTGAAAACTTAGAAGCAGGCAGGGTTTTTAAACGCAATGGCACAGTCACTTGGCGTTGTTTGAATTGTGGTTATTTGCATGAAGCAGAAGAAGCTCCAAAAGTCTGTCCTGCCTGTTTGCATCCACAATCCTATTTTGAAATTTTAGGAGAGAACTGGTAATGCATGAGTTTTTTAAGGTCATTGGTGATGAAACACGCTTGCGTTGTTTGGCAATTATTGAGACTTATAAAAATGTTTGTGTGTGCGAATTGGTTCATGCACTTGAACTACCGCAATCTAAAATTTCACGGCACTTGTCCTTGATGAAATCAGGTGGTCTGGTTTCACAAAAAAGAGAAAATCAATGGGTTTTATATTCAATTAGCTCTGATTTAAGTGACTTTGAACAAAAATTGATTACCTCGATTGTCACTGAAATTTCGCAATCGGGTATTTTTAAGAAAGATAAAGAACATTTTTTGAAGATGGAAAACCGACCGCAACTTTCTCGGGAAATGCAGGTTTAAAGATTTCCATAAGGGTTAAAAATGACTCTGTCATTCCCTTGAAAAAGGGAATCTAGGAACTCGATATTAGCTAATACTGTTAAATTGATAGTTTTCGAGTTTTAAATACTGGATCCCCGTGTACACGAGGATGACAAATCATTTATTCCTAGTTTAATAGGTAAGTTTTAACATTATAAATCTGCTTATCCACATATGCGGTGTATAAAATAAGCAATAAATTAACAGAGAATAACAATGAATAAAAATAAAACAAAGATTTCATGGTTGATGATAGCCCTTTTAGGCTGTGTCACATCTGTGAGTATGGCACAAACACAACAAACAACATTAAAAGACTTGTTTGCGGCTTTAAAAAATAACCCAACGACCCAGAGTGATAATTTAGATGTTAAAAAAGTCCAAATTGGTAAAGACATTGCTCAAAGTCAGTTGTACCCAAAACTGAATCTTTTTGCGACCGCTGAGCACACGTCTGTGCCTACGGGTTTGTTGCCATTGCCTCCCAATGATTTATTTGCCTTGATTCCGCACCAAGAAATTCCTCAACCGTTTAGTGAAAATATCCGCCGTGTTGGTGTTGGACTTTCCATGCCTGTTTTTGTCAAACCGATTTATACCACCATTAAAAAATTAAAGACCCTACAACAATCGGCTCAAGCTAAAAACAGACTAACACACTTGCAAAATCAAGCCATTATTGTTGGTGCTAATGCCAATTTACAGTTTTTGGATTCCTTGATTGTTGCCTTGCAAGCCAAAAAAGAATCCTTGGATAAAACCAAACAGCTTATTGCCTTAAAAGTCAAAAATGGTAGGGCACAAGGTTCGGCTTTGTTGATTATTAACAGCAATATCAACCAAGTTGAAACAGGTATCAATGATTTAAAAATAAAGAAACAACAAGCCATTGCCACCATCGCTGCTTTAACCGATATTCATTTAAACCAAGCCGTCAGCCTTTCTGAGAAATCAACAGTCCAGAAAAATGATTTGTTTGCCTTAAAACCGTTAGAGAAAAAGCTCAAAGCCGATGAATTGTCAATCAAAGTTGAAAAGCAAAAATTATTGCCAGCGGTATTTCTGTCGGGAAAATACAACCACGCCAATGCCAATGCTTATAACAATGGCTTGGACATTGACTCCAATTTTTCCAGTATCGCATTAACGCTTAATGTGCCCTTATTTAATAAACCACAATACGCAGCGATTGCTAAAAGTAAAATAGAGTATGAAAAAACGCAACGCACTTACGAAAAAACCAAGTTGCAATTAGAAGTTCAGGCACAACAATTAACAGAAAACTTGAAGTTGTTAAAGGCTTCGGTTGCTTTGTATAAAAACAACGTGGAAAACAAACTTGAAATT